>JAQGOC010000098.1 GCA_028293805.1 Gammaproteobacteria bacterium | reverse complement strand
TCGGTGAAGAGCCTCGAAGCCCTGGTCCGCTGGCATCACCCGCAGCTCGGCCCGGTTTCGCCGGCGGAATTCGTGCCCCTCGCCGAGAGCACGGGCGGTTCGCGCCGGCTGACGAGTTGGGTGCTGAAGGCGGCAATAGGCCAGATGGCCGAGTGGCGCCGGGCGGGACTGGACATGGAGGTGGCGGTGAATCTGTCCGCGCCGGACATCCTCGACCCGGACCTCGGCGATGAGATTCTTGCCCTGCTGAGTGCCAGGCAGGTGCAGCCGACGCAGCTGCTGCTCGAAATTACCGAAAGCGCCATGATGCGCGACCCGCACCTCGCTGCGCGCAACATGCAGCTTCTGCGGGTAGCGGGTGTGCGATTCGCGATCGACGATTTCGGTACCGGCCACTCGTCGCTTTCGCAGCTCAGCAAGCTGCCGGTCGACGAGCTGAAGATCGACCGCTCATTCATTACTCATGCCCGGCTCGGGAGCGACGCGGCGACGATCGTGACCTCGACCATCGAGCTCGGGCACAGGATGGGTCTCAACGTCGTGGCCGAGGGAGTCGAGGAGCCGGAGGCCTGGAATCTGTTGCGGCAACTCGGCTGCGACTTCGCGCAGGGCTACCTCATCAGCCGGCCGCTCGTGCCGGCGGATGTACCGCCGTTCGTGCGGCAGGCAAACCAACTTCTGCCCGCCTCGGACTCGACGGTCCTGCAGATTCGCGCGCTCGATCAGCTCGCCACAAAGTTCAGGCGGTAGGCGGCGGCTGCGGGCTGCGGACGGCGCCATTGTCCAGACCCGCCTTCTCGCCTAGACTGCGCGCCCACAATCAGCTTGGAGTCGAATTTTATGGGTAAGGGCGATCCTAGAACCCGCCGCGGCAAGATCTACCAGGGTGCATTCGGCAAGCGCCGGCCGAAAGATCCGGCCAAGAAGAAGAAGCGCGCCGCCGCAAAGAAGTAGCGCGCGCCGCCGCGCCGGCGTCGATAGCAGTATCCCCGACGCGCCGTGGCCACGAGCCGGGCCGCGTGGGCATCACCTGCGGGCCACTACCCCCGCGAGGCGGATATTCCGGCCCCACTATCTGGCGGTTTCCCCCGACGGCTGGTCAGCCGCACTTAGCCAACCCGCCGGGCGCGCGGCCGCGCCTAGCCGGCCGAGCCTAGGGGCCGCCCTTAGCCAGCTGCGGCTAGCTGACCGCGCGTAGCGAGCCACGCCTGGCCGGCCGCCGAGCCGGCTGCGCGGAACGGCTCTTGCGACTCCCTACACGTTGGGTCTCGGCTTTCCGTATAGCTTCACCGCAAGCGTCGGCCGACAAAGACTCGTTACAGTAGTGAGGTGATCTATGAATCGCAGCGTCCTGTTGTTGTGCGTGGCCTCCCTAGCGCTCATGTCGGCCTGCTCGAAGCAGCAGTCGACTTCGCCCGGTGGCACGGCCAGCTCACCGCCCAGCGACAACTCGACAACGGCGCCTTCCAGCGACACGTCGACCTCGCCGGGATCGACCACCACCAGCCCGTCGGACCAGAGCACGACGCCGCCTCCCTCGGATCAATCCACGAGCCCGAATAGCTCCACGAATTCGACGTCGCCGCCGAATTCCAGCGGTTCACCCCCGAAGTAAGCGGCCCGGCACGCGCCTGAGCGGTGCTCATGAACCCCGGTATCCCAGCGTCGCCCGCAGGCGCGCCGCGGGGATACCGGGTGCGTTCTCTTGTACACTCCCTTTTCCCCCACAAGCGTATTACCCCTCATAAATCGTGTCCCAATCCGATCATGGTTCCTATTCCCGCTGGCGTCCCCACCCCTGGCACGGCCTCGAGCCGGGGCCCGACTCGCCCCGCACCGTCAACGCTTACATCGAGATCACGCCCTTCGATCTGATGAAGTACGAGGTGGATAAGGCCACCGGGTACTTGCGCGTCGATCGTCCGCAGCGCACCTCATCGAACCCACCCGCGCTGTACGGCTTCATTCCGCAGACTTATTGCGGTGAGCGTGTGCGGAGCCTGACTCCGCAATGCGAACGCGGTGACGGCGACGCGTTGGACATCTGTGTCATCAGCGAGCGTCCGATCAATCACTCCGAAGTGCTTCTGCGCGCTTGTGTAGTGGGTGGGCTGAAGATCATCGACCGCGGCGAAGCGGACGATAAGATCATCGCGGTTCTCGAAGGCGACTACGTCTGGGGCGCGGCGCGTGAGCTTGGCGATCTTCCGGGCGCGCTGCTCGAGCGTCTCGAGCACTACTTTTCGACTTACAAGCTCGTACCGGGCGAGCCGCCGAAGATCTCCATCGTCGGCCGATATGGGTATGCGGAAGCCGCGGCGGTGATCGGCGCCTCCATCGACGACTATCGCGAGATGTTCAGCAGTAAGGTCTGAAGCGAGAGCGCTGCGTTGCGCGCCAACGCACGTTTCTTGCTGACCGGCAGCCCTCCTATCCCCTTTGCTGACGCTGGAGAGCTCAGGTTATGACCCGCTACGTGCTGCCCGACCTTTCGTACGATTACGGTGCGCTCGAACCCCACATCTCGGGGAAAATCATGCAGCTGCACCATGATAAACATCACAAGACCTATGTTGACGGCGCCAACGCCGCCTGCGAGGCCTTGGAGGAAGCGCGCCAGAAAGACGACTTCAGCCGGATCGCGGCCGTGGAAGAAGCGCTGGCTTTCAATCTGTCAGGGCATGTCCTGCACAGCCTGTTCTGGAAGAATCTGGCGCCCAATGGCGGCGGGACGCCCACGGGCAAGCTGGCCGAAGCCATCGACCGCGACTTGGGCGGCTTCAATGTGTTCAAACAACAGCTGACCAAGGCGGCTGCCACCTGCATGGGCTCCGGCTGGGGCGCGCTCATGTGGGACACCTTGTCCGGCCGGCTGCTCACGGTACAGCTGCACGATCATCAATCGCAGACCGTCGTGGGCGCAGTGCCGCTGCTCGTCATCGACGCTTGGGAGCATGCGTGGTATCTGCAGTACCAGAACGAGAAGGCGAAGTTCTTCGATGCCATCTGGAACGTCTTGAACTGGTCGGATGTGGCCCAGCGGTTCGAACAGGCGCAGGGATTCGGCCTGGTGTTGGACCAGGTGGCCGAGCACGGCTCGCCGGGTGAAGTGCGTAATTCCGGCAAGCGTCCGCCACAACAGCACCCCCCCGGCAGGGCTTGACCCGCAAAAACACGGTAGCGCGAACCGGGCACTTCCCCGACACACCCTCCGCCCCGCGCTCGGCAGCCGACTTGCGGGGTCGGACGCGCGCCCCGGTTTCGGAACCGGCGTACCCCCCGATCGCGGACTATGCGCTGATCGGTGATTGCCATACCGCGGCGCTGGTGTCGCGTTGCGGTTCCATCGACTGGTGCTGCCTGCCGCGTTTCGATTCCGACAGTTGCTTCGGTCGCCTGCTCGATTGGAATAAAGGGGGTTACTTCGCCGTCACCCCGGTCGGACGTTATCGGGTCCGGCGCGAATATCTCCCCGACAGCCTGATCCTGGTAACGACCTTTACATCGAGCGCCGGCGAAGTGCGTCTCATCGATTTCTTCTCCATGCGGGCGGGTGGCCGCCGCCACCCGCGGCGCGAGATCGTTCGCGTGCTCCACGGCGTGCGCGGTCGCATGAGCTTCGATGTTGCCATTGTGCCGAGGTTGGACTTCGGCGAAGTCAAGCCATGGATCTATGCCTCGGGCACCTGCGCCCATTTCGCGGTCGGCAGTAACACCGGTCTGAGGATCTTCTCCGATGTCCCCTTGCAACTCGCGGGCGACCACGATTTGCGCGCGCAGGTGGAAGTTCGCCGTGGGAGGAAGTATCACCTCGGGCTGCAGTTCTTTCGGCCCGATGAGACCAAGATCCTGCGTTCTGGCGGCAGGGACACGGCGGCCCTGAGGGCGCACTTCGGCGAGACCAGGCAGTGGTGGAGCGACTGGACGGCGAAAATCCGCTACCGGCAGGGCAATGGCGTCAGCATTATGCGGTCCGCGATTGTGCTCAAGGCATTGAGCTATGCCCCGACGGGCGCGATCGTAGCCGCTGTGACGACATCGCTGCCCGAGAGAGTCGGCGGCGAGCGCAACTGGGACTATCGCTATTGTTGGGTGCGAGACTCCATCTTCACGGTGCGCGCGCTCGGAAATCTTGGCTTGGAGTCGGAAGCGGACGGGGTGCGCCGCTTCATTCAGCGTAGCGCCGCCGGCAACGCAGACGAGCTGCAGGTGCTCTACGGAGTGGATGGCAAGCGGCGCCTCACGGAAATCACACTCGACACCCTGGATGGCTGGCGGAGCTCGCGACCCGTCCGCATCGGCAACGCGGCCGACCGCCAGTTTCAACTGGATATGTACGGGCTCATCGTGGAGCTGTCCTGGCGCTGGAGCGAGCGCGGGGTCTCGCCGGATAAGGACTACTGGGACTTTCTCGTCGCGATCGTCGAGGCCGCCATCGAGAAGTACCGCCTGCCGGATCGCGGAATCTGGGAGATCCGCTCGACGCCACGCCACTTCGTGCACTCCAAAGTCATGTGTTGGGCAGCCGTCGACGGCGGCATCGCGCTCGCCGAGAAATACAGCCTGACCGCGCCGCTCGACCGCTGGTGCGCGCAGCGCGATGAAATCCGGCACGAGATAGAAACTCACGGCGTGGATCATCGGCGGGGCATTTTCATCGAGAGCTACGGCAGCGATCAGGTGGATGCCGCGCTGCTGCTGTTGCCCGGTGTCGACTTCGTTGCGTTCGACGACGAACGCATGCTGCGCACGACCGATGTCATTCGCAACGAGCTCACGTGCGACGGCCTCATCCTGCGTTATAAAAGCGAAGACGGCTTGGAAGGCCGGGAGGGCGTGTTCCTCGCCTGCACGTTCTGGCTCGCCGAATGCCTCGCGCGCCAGGGCAGGCGCAAAGCAGCGCTGCGGGCCTTCAAACGCGCGAGCGCGGCCGCCAACGATGTGGGCCTGTTCGCGGAACAATATGCACCGGCCGCCAAGGCCATGCTGGGCAACTTTCCGCAGGGGCTGACCCATCTCGCACACATTGCCGCCGCGCTGGCGCTGAATCCCAAACGGTCGTAGCGTCCCATCATGCCGGCCGGGTCGCGCGGCCGTAGCCGGTAAGCCTTACCGGTCGTAAGGAGTCTTCGTTCAGCACCGGCGGGAGCTGTGCTGCGAGCGGCGGTTTGTGAAAACAAACACTGCGGCAGTGTGCTCCCCGCCGGGAATGAAGCTTGCTCGAGCGTAATCATGGCAGAAAGGTTTCCGACGCTCTTCCGCCCGGGACGCAACTGTTATCGTGCGGCTCGCGCCCGACGCGCGGCTCTCTTGATCGATGGTGAGGCGTATTTCCGAGCCTTCGCGCAAGCTGCGCTGCGCGCCTCGCGCTCGATCGTCATCGTAGGATGGGACTTCCACAGTCTGACCCGATTGCATCTGCGCCAGGAGGGAGTGCCCGATCTGCTGGGCGACTTTCTGAACTTCCTTGTGATGCGCACCGGCGGCCTGGAAGTCTTTATCCTGACATGGGATTACTCCCTGGTGTTTGCCAAGGGACGGGAGCCCTCTCCGCAGTCTGGTTGCGGGTGGCGTCCGCACCGGCGCGTGCACTTTCGTTATGACTCCGGCTGTCCGCTTGGCGCTGCCTTACATCAGAAGATCGTCGTGATCGACGGCGCGCTCGCCTTCTGCGGGGGACTCGATCTGACTCTCGGCAGGTGGGATACCTCGGAGCACCGTACCGAGGACCCGCGACGCATCAATCCCGGAGAAACAAACCCATACCCGCCGGTTCATGATGCGATGTTGGCCGTGGATGCGCAGGCAGCACGGGCGTTGCAGGAATTGGTGAGCGAGCGCTGGCGCAGCGCGATGGGGAAACCATTGCCCGCTGTCGATACCGGCACGGATCCCTGGCCCGCTTCCCTCGCGGCCGCGTTTCGCGACGTCGACGTGGCCTTGGCACGCACGGTTCCGGCGAGCGACGGCGAACCGGCCGTTGCCGAAATTCAGGCGCTCCACCTCGACATGATCGCGGCCGCGCGCGATTACATCTATCTGGAGAATCAGTATTTCACCGCGAAAGCCCTCGGAGACGCCCTTGCGGCGCGGCTCGCGGAGCCGGATGGCCCGGAAGTCATCGTCGTGTTGCGACTGGCTTCAGGCGGATGGCTGGAGGCCCGAACCATGGCCGCGCTGCGCACCGTGCTGTTGCGCAAGCTGCGGGAGGCGGATCGCTATGGCCGCTTTCACCCGTGTTATCCCTACCTCGCGGAAGCCTCGGGCCAGCCTTGTTGCGATGTTCATGCCAAGCTGATGATCGTCGATGACGAATGGCTGCGGGTCGGCTCGGCCAACTTCGCCAACCGCTCGATGGGCCTTGATACCGAATGCGACCTGGTCATCGAGGCCCGCGGCGACCCGCTCAGGCGCGCGACAATTGCCGCGGCGCGTGACGGCCTGCTTGCCGAACACCTCGATGTATGCGTGCCGGAGGTGCAAGGGGCGCTGCAGGCGACCGGCTCGTTGAGGGCGGCCATCCGATCTCTGACCAAGAGCTCCGGCCGCACGCTAAGATGTTTTGAACGGCTGGACGAGCCCTCCCCTGCCGTGGTCGCTCTGGCGCACGGCGTGGCCGACCCGGAACGCCCGCTCGCGGTGGACGAGCTGATCGCCGGTTTTGTCCCCGGACGCGCGGGTCGCGTGGCGCGGCGGGGCCGCCTTGCTGCCGCGAGTCTGCGGCTCGCTCCTTTCCTCGGCGGCGCGACGTTCGGAATTATGAGCGGCACGCTGGTTGCGACGGAACTGACCCGCCCGTTCGCGACAGAGTTTTATCATGCGCGCCCGCTCGATCTGTGGTTGCTGATGGCGACCTTCGGCGCGATAGCGGCGGGGACGACGTGGGTCATGCGTCGTCGCCGCGTCTTGGGTTTTCGGCTCAGTGAACGCGCACGACGTCCATAGCCTCATCGAACGGACGAAGGCACAGGCCGATAGCGATGAATTGGCTATCGGTTCCTACAACATCCATGGCTGCGTTGGAACGGACATGCGTTATGACGTCGAGCGCGTCGCCGGGGTGATCCGTGAGCTTGGCTGCGATACCGTCGGCTTGCAGGAAGTCGATGGCAGATCGGGCCTGCAGACTGATTCCATGCAACTCGAGTACCTTGCGAACGCCACCGGGATGACCCCGGTTGCCGCCGCCACACATACGCGGACGGGGCTGCGCTTCGGTAAAACCAACGCATTGCTCACGTTGCGCGAAATCGGCGCGGTGCGTAACTACGATCTGACCTTCGGGAGCCGTGAACCGCGCAGCGCCCTCGACGTGGAGCTGTGGGCCGGCGGGCAGATAGTCCGCGTGATCGTGGCGCATCTCGGCCTACGCGCCGGTGAGCGGCGCTATCAGGTCCAAAAGCTCATCACCGTACTCAAGGCCCTTCCCCCGGAGCAGCCGGTCATCGTGCTCGGCGACATCAACGAGTGGCTGCCCATCGGGCGGCCGCTGCGCTGGCTGCATGACGTTCTGGGCAAGTCTCCCGGCCGGGGCTCGTTTCCAGTGTGGGCGCCGTTGGTGGCGCTCGATCGGGTATGGTCCCGTCCTCTCAGTGCTCTGCGCGCATTCGATGTGCACAGGAGTCCCGCGGCGCGCCGGGCATCGGATCACTTTCCGGTCAAAGCCATCGTGGCGCCTTCCCCTCCTTATCGGCGCCAACGGAGTGGGTGACCCGCTGTGGCCGCTCAAAGGCGACAATCACGGCTCGCCCGCTACGCCAGGTCCCTCTGGACGCTGGTGAAGGATTCCGTGAATGGATGGATGGAGCATGATGCTTCCCGAACGGGAGCCGCGCTCGCCTTCTACACCGTGTTTTCCCTCGCCCCCATCCTGCTTCTGTCGATCGCAATCGCCGGTTTCTTCTTCGGCCAGCAGGCGGCCCGCGGCGAGATTTTCGCGCAGATCAGCCAGCTCATCGGTCCGTCGGGCGCGGCCGCCGTGCAGACCGTGATCCAGAATGCGAGCGCGTCCGGCGCCGGGACGACGACGACCGTCATCAGTGTGCTCACTCTGATCGTGGGCGCCAACACGGCGCTCGTGGAGCTCAAGTCGGGGCTCGACCAGATCTGGGACGTGCCTCCGGAGCGCCGCACGGGCTTCTGGTACTTCGTCCGCACGCGACTCCTGTCGGTCGGAGTGATTCTGGCGCTCGCGTTCCTGCTCCTGGTCTCTCTGGTGATCAGCGCGGCCCTCACCGCGCTGGCGCAATTCTCGCGCGGCGCTCAGCTTGTCAACGTGATGCTCCAGTGGGTCAACCTGTTGTTCTCGTTTGCACTCGTCGCCGCTCTCTTCGGCACCATTTACAAGGTGCTGCCGAGCGTGCGGATCGCCTGGCGCGATGTCATCGTGGGGTCCGTCGTTACCGCGGCTTTGTTCACGGTCGGCAAGTTCGCGATCGGTGCCTATATCGGCAACAGTGGACTCGCGTCCACCTATGGGGCGGCCGGCTCGGTCATCCTCGTCCTGCTGTGGGTGTACTACTCCGCGCAGATTTTTCTATTCGGCGCGGAATTCACGCGCAGTTACGCGTATCACTTCGGCTCCTTTCAATCCGCCAAGGCCGTGGCGCACGCCGGGCGGCCTGTCGGCGCGTGAACTAGCTCTGCTTCGCAGCGGCATCGGGCGCGTAATCGAACGAGTCGAAATACAACCGCTCGGTGTCGAGGCCGCGAGCCGGAAAAGTCGCGCGAATGGCCTCGATCATGGCCGGAGGTCCGGCGGCATACACCTCGAAGGCTTGCAGGCCGGCGTGATCGGCGAGCACGGCTTCATGCACCCATCCGAGGCGGTGGTGTCCTGCGCCGGCCGCGGTGGACTGCGACAATACGGCGGAGAACCGCAGTTGCGGATAGCGACGCAGCCACTCGAGCACCTGCGCTTCCTCGTAAAGGTCCGGGGGCTGGCGTGCGCCCCAGTACAGATGAATGTCCCGAGCGACGCCGCGTTCGAGACTGTGTCTCAGCATGGACTTGAGCGGAGCGAACCCGGTGCCCCCCGCGATCATGACTATCGGGGTATTGCCCTCGCGATAGGTGAACTGCCCGATCGGGCCCTCGATTTTGAGCAAGGCGCCTGTTCCCATCGCCCCAAACAGTCGCTCCGTGAAGCCCCCACCCGCCACGCGCCGTACGTGTAACTCGAGGAGCTCGCTGTCATGAGGGGGACTGGCGATGGAGAAACTGCGACGCCGGCCGTCTTCCAGCAGAACATCGAGATATTGCCCGGGATGAAAGTGCAGGGTCTCGACCGAAGGTAATCGCAGAAACACCTGCATAACATCCGGCGCGAGCGGCGTCAGCCGTGCGATCCGGCACGGCAGCGTCTTGATCTCTACATCGGCTACCCGCGCGATGAGCCGCGCCTCGAGCACCAGATCCGATACCGCCCGCGCCTGGCAGAGCAGGATGTTGCCCGCCTGCTCTTCAGCTGCGGTGATTCCGGCTGGCCGGACACTGGGATAGCGAATTTCGCCGGCTCGCAGCCGCGCCCGGCAGGAGCTGCAATGGCCCGACTTGCAACTGTGGGGAAGGTTGAGTCCGGCAGCCAGCGCTGCCTCGAGTACCGGCTGTCCCGCTCGCACGCGGATCGTCCGGCCATGAGGCTCGATGCGAACGGTGTACTCTTCGGTCGTCGAGGCCATGAGCGCTAGACTAGGGACAACTGAGAGCCAGGCCAAGGATCAACGGTGTTCGCCAATCCGTCCGCCGCGCAAATTGCGCAGCTCCTTCGTTCTGCCCGCGTGGTCGCGGTCGTCGGACTTTCCGCGGACCAGACGCGGCCGAGTCATGGCGTCGCACGCGCCCTGCAGCGTTTCGGCTATCGAATCATTCCGGTGACTCCCACGGCTGACGTGATTCTCGGTGAGCAGGCCGTGCCGGATCTTGCGCATCTGCCCGACGTGCTGGGACCGAATGAAAAAGTGGACATCGTCGACGTATTCCGCCGGCCGCAGCATGTCTCGGCGCTCGTCGATGAGTGCATTCGGCTGCGCCTTCCGGCCTTGTGGCTGCAGGACGGTGTCATTGATGAAGCGGCGGCCGAGCGCGCGCTCGGCGCCGGCATTTTCACCGTGATGGACCGCTGCCTTTTCCGCGACCGGTCCGCCCTTCGTTGATGCACGAGGCCGGCGAGGCTGAGGGTCGCCTGTTGCGGCTGCGTCGGCGACCGCCCGGGTAGCGTTTCGGTTATTCTTTCGCAATGCGCATCGATTTCACGAAGATGCACGGGGTGGGCAACGACTTCGTAGTGTTCGACGGACCGGCCGGGGGGGCCGTCCTGCAGGCCGAGCAGTTCCGCCGTCTGGCGGACCGGCACACGGGTATTGGCTACGATCAGGCACTGGTGCTGGAAGCGCCCCGGCGCCCCGACACCGCCGTGTTCTACCGGATATTCAACTCCGACGGTGCCGAGGTCGAACAGTGTGGCAACGGCGCCCGCTGTATCGCCGCCTTGCTGCATCGCCGGGGCCGCGCGCCGGCCGGATCCGTCACGATGGACAGTCCCGCGGGGCTCGTCCGGGCGCGGATCCAGCCTGGCAACGTGGTTTCGGTCGATATGGGCGTGCCGAATTTCGAGCCGCGCGCGCTGCCGTTCGACGCGCCGGTGAAGAGCGATCCTTACACGCTCGAGGTCGCCGGCCAGGTCATTGAGATCGGCGCCGTGTCCATGGGTAACCCGCACGCCGTGCTGCAGGTGGAATCGGTCGACCGGGCACCTGTTGAAAGCCTGGGGCCCGCGATCGAGCGCCACCGCCGTTTCCCGAAGCGCGTGAACGCCGGATTCATGGAGATCGTGGATCCCGCGCGGATCCGTCTACGGGTGTATGAGCGGGGTGCGGGGGAAACTCTCGCCTGCGGGACGGGTGCGTGCGCGGCCGTCGCGGTCGGACGCCTCCGTGGCCGGCTCGATTCCGAAGTGTGTGTGCGCGTACGCGGCGGCGAGTTGCGCGTAAACTGGGCGGGTCCCGGAGAGCCTGTCTGGTTGACGGGTCCCGCCGAGGTATCGTTCGAAGGTCACGTCGAGGTCTGAAATTTATGACACCACGAGAAGCACGCGGCCTGTCGGCCACCGAAACCGAAGAGGAGACCATCGCGGCCTACCTGCAGCACAACCCCGATTTCTTCGAACGCCACCACGCGTTGCTGACGCGCCTGCGCCTGCCGCATGTGCGGGGCGGATCGACGATCTCGCTCGTGGAGCGCCAGATCGAGGTGCTGCGCGAAAAGCATGCATCGCTCGAAGGGAAGCTCGCAGAGTTCGTGCACGTGGCGCGTGGCAACGACGCAATCGCCGAGAAGCTTCATCGCTTCACGCGGCGTCTGCTGGGCGCCGGGTCGCGGGACGAGGCGATCGCTCGCATCGAAGCAAGTCTGCGCGAGGATTTCGACGCGTTCCATTCGGTGCTCGTGTTGATCGGCGCGCAGGCGGATCTCACCCCGCAGCGCTTCGTGCGCACCTTGCGCCCCGACGACGTGAATCTGAAGTCTTTCGAGACGCTGTTCACAAGCGGCAAGCCCCGTTGCGGCCAGGCGCGTGACTCGCAGCGTGAGTTCCTTTTCGGCTCGGACGCGAACGATATCGGCTCGGTTGCACTCGTGCCGCTGGGCGAGAAG
>JAQGOC010000075.1 GCA_028293805.1 Gammaproteobacteria bacterium | reverse complement strand
TATCGTAGGTGCGCGCGAGCAACTGCTCGCCCGTCACGAACCCCTCTTCCCCGACGAGCGCGCGCAGATCCGCGAGTAACTCACCGTTCGGCACGCCTATCCCTTTCCATTGCTTTTCACTTCGGATCCGGTCCCGGCTTGTGCCGCGCGCTCTGCGAGCGACTGCGTCACTTGCGCCGTGATCCGCATGGCGGTTTCCAACGCCATGAAGCCGGCCTCGCCGGAAACCACCGGCGCACGCCCCGTACGGATGCAGTCGAGGAAGGACTCGATCTCTGCCTTGAGCGCGTCGCCCTGATCCAGATTCTGCTCTTCGATCGTCACCGGCAGCGGTCCAGGCGCCAAGGCGGGATCGCGCTTGCGGATCAGTGTGAAGATCTTTTGCTGCAGATCGAGCGACAAGTACGCGTCGTCCTCGAAAATGCGCAGCTTACGTTCCGTCTTGAGGCTCACGCGCGAGGCGGTGGCATTCGCGACGCACCCGTTTGCAAAGCGTATGCGGGCGTTGGCGATATCGATCTCGTCCGAGAAGACGGGCGTGCCGACCGCGTCGATGGCGGTAATCGGCGCTCCGACAATCGTCTGCACGATATCGATGTCATGAATCATGAGATCCAGCACAACGTTGACGTCCGTACCACGCTCGCGGTATGGCGCAAGCCTATGGCACTCCACGAACCGAGGCGATCGCAGATGGGGCTCCGCGGCCAGGATCGCCGCATTGAAACGCTCCAAATGCCCGACCTGCAGGATGCGTTTGCTCCGGGCAGCGAGCTGGATGAGTTCGCGCGCCTCGGCCAGCGTGTCCGTGATCGGCTTCTCCACCAGCACATGCGCGCCGGCGGCGAGGAAGTCACGTGCGATCGCAAAGTGAGTCGGCGTTGGCGTGACGACGCTCACCGCATCGACCACGCCAAGCAGCTCACGATAGTCCGCGACGGCTCGCGCTCCAACTTCGGCGGCCACCTTTTCGAGCGCATCCTGTCGTGCGTCGGAGACGGCAACGAGCTCACACCCGGCCGCCTGGGCGTATTTTTGTGCGTGAAATCGGCCGAGGTAGCCGACACCGATGACTGCTGCTCTGATTTTTTGCATGAGGGCGCTATTATGCCCGCCCGCGCCGGGCAGGATTCCGATTGACTGAGCAGATGGCTACGACCGATTCATCGAACGACCTGGAAGCCCCCCCGGGCGAGCGCAGCACCGGTAGCAGGGCGCGCCGCGAGCTGCTCATTTTCGGGATTGCCTTTGCCGGCGGCCTCATTCTGATGCCCTTTCTGATCTGGCTGGTGGGCAATCGGGTGCTGGGACCCTATACGCACGGCCAGGAGCTGCGCGCCGGCCCGGTCAAGCTGTTGGGGGACTTCTTCGTGGGTCTCGCGCATGGCTCTGTCATATTCTGGTGCGTGGCTCTCGGGCCCTATCTCCTGCTCATGTTCATCCGGCTCCTCTATGGCTTCGTCCGCTACCCGGCGCGTGCGTTGGCCGATCGCTCGACAGGAATGTGAAGGGCGTCGCATTTCAGCGCCGACTCCGCGTGACATGATTCTCACTGTCGAGCCCAAGAATAAAACGGGGAATGGGGATGATGAAGCACTCCGTGCGGCCGCAAGGATCGCACACGGCCGAGTCCGGAAAGAGCGAGCAGATCGCGCGCCACCGAGCGTTGGAGCTGGTCGACGAGCACCCCTTCAAGGTGCGTGGCTACGACCCGTACGATACCGTGGCCTATGCGGTGGACAGCAAAAAGAAGGACGTTTGGCAGCACAAGTCCAAGCGCCTCTAGCACCGCCGCCCGCCCGAAAACTCCCTCGCATGACCGCACAGTGGGAACCCTTCCCCCTGCCACCGCTCTGAATGGTCAATGACCCGCTCCGGATGCGCGGAAAATCGCGCCGCGGACCCGCCAGAGCCTCGCCGGACCCTTGTACTTCGGATCATTTAGGCCAATACATCCAGACGGCCACTCCGAACATGGCCGCTGTCGCCGCGTGAGCGGTGAAGCGCCATGAGCGGGAGCGGATGACGAACTCTCCGTAGAAGCTGACGGCCGTTACCGTGGCGAACAAGGTGAAAACGGCGACTGCGCGCAGCAGAGCTGCGTGTTCAGGCGCAAACTGTGCCTCGTTCTGTGGCAGGAACAGGATGACCACCCAGGTGAGCAGGAGGCCGACCGCCAGCGCGACCGTGGAGCCCATGAGGATGGCGAGCAGGAATGTGAGAGGTCGCATGATTGATTGTTCCGGGGACTGGAGCGTTTCGTGCTTGCTGAGGTGAACCGCACGCTCTAGCCTTACTCCAAAGTCTATCGAATTTGCGAGCGTCGTTACGATGTCAAAGCCCTTACGCCGGTCATCCGGCTGGATTGCCGCCTCCGCTCTGACGGTCCTGGCCCTTGCGCTGGTCGGATCCGTTCGAGCCCCGGCGAGCACTTCGACTCTGCCTCCCGGCGCCATCGCCCCCACGGATGCGCAGCGGGCCACCGCGCGCAAGGTCGGCAGGATCCTCGAAGAGGCGCACTACAGCCGCGCCCCGATCGACGACAAGATGTCGGAGCTCGTCTACCAGCGCTACCTGGATTTCCTGGACAGCCAGCGCAGCTACTTCCTCACGAGCGACATCGCCGAGTTCGCCGCCTACCGGCTCAAGTTCGACGACATGATCCGCACCGGCGACATCGAGCCCGCCTATCTGATTTTCAACCGCTTCCAGCAGCGCAACCGCGAGCGCATGGAAAACGCCATCGCCCTGCTCAAGACAGAGCCGGACTGGACGGTAAACGAGTCATTCGAGTTCGAGCGCGCGAAGGCGCCCTGGCCGGCCACCGCGGCGGAAATGAATGACCTGTGGCGCAAGCGGGTGAAGAACGACGCGCTGTCGTTGTTACTCACCGGTAAACAATGGCCAGAGGCGGCCGACATCCTGCGCAAGCGCTACGAGCGCGTGTTGAAGCGCGTGGACCAGATCACGCCGGAAGACGTATTCGAGAACCTGATGAACGCGTATGCGCGTTCGTTCGATCCGCATTCGAGCTACTTCTCGCCGCGCAACTCCGAGGAGTATCGCATCCAGATGAGCCTCAACTACGAGGGCATCGGCGCATCGCTGCAACTGATCGACGATTACGTCACGATCATGAACGTGATCGAGGGCGGCCCCGCCGCTGTGGCCGGCACGCTCAACACGAACGACCGCATCACGGGTGTCGGGCAGGGAAAGGACGGCGCATTCACCGATGTCATCGGCTGGCGCCTGGACGACGTCGTGCAATTGATCCGAGGCAAGGCGGGCACGAATGTGCGGCTGCAGGTTTTGGCCGCCGGTGCCGCTCCGGGCACGCAGGAAAAGGTACTGGAATTCGTACGTAACAAGGTGACGCTCGAAGCCCAGGCAGCGCACAAGGAAGTCAAAAGCGTCGTGCGCAACGGCAAGACCCTCAAGGTGGGAATCATCACCGTCCCGGGCTTTTACCAGGACATCGCGGCCCAGAATGCCGGCGATCAGAATTACCGCAGCACCACGCGCGACGTGCTCAAGCTCCTGCGCGAGCTCAAGGGCGAGAACATCGACGGACTCGTGCTCGACCTGCGTGGCGATGGCGGTGGCTATCTGCCGGAAGCGACCGCGCTCACCGGCCTGTTCATCGATCACGGACCGGTGGTGCAGCTGCGGGATACGACCGGCCGGCTCGAAGTGCTGGATGACCCGGAACCTTCGCCCGCTTACGACGGTCCGCTCGCGGTACTGGTCGACCGCTTCAGCGCGTCCGCCTCGGAGATTTTCGCCGGCGCGATCCAGGACTACCACCGGGGCGTGATTCTCGGTCAGCGCACGTTCGGCAAGGGGACGGTGCAGAACCTGGTGCCGCTCGACCGCTGGTCGCAGAAGCCCACGAGTGGGCAACTCACCGTCACGATCGGGAAGTTCTATCGAGTGACCGGCGAGAGCACACAGCATCGCGGTGTGGAACCCGACGTGGCGCTGCCCTCGCCGATAGACATGAAGGAAGTCGGAGAAAGCGCGCTCGACTCCGCCCTGCCTTGGGACCGGATCGCCGGCGTTCCATTCCAGGCGAGCGCCGGCACGGCGGCGGCGCCGGCTGTCGCGGTACTGGCCACTGCGGAGGACAGTCGCGCGCAGCACGATGCTGACTACCACTGGCTCGTGTCCGACATCGCCGCGATCGACACCGTGCGCGAACAGCACAGTGTTTCGTTGAACCTCAAGGCACGCCGCGAAGAGCGCGTCCGTCAGGAAAAGGAACGGCTGGACCGCGAGAACAGCCGGCGAGTCGCCAAGAATCTGCCGCCTTACAAGACGGTCGAAGAGATCGACAAGGTGAAGGATAATACGCCGGATATCGTGCTGACCCAGTCAGCGGAAATCATGGGCGACATCGTGAGCGGAGCGCGAACGCAGCCCGCGCAGAAGACAGCGCGCAGGAGCTAGCAGCAATCGCAGGAGCGCCGCGGGCGTGACGACCAGTTAGGTCCAGGGCTGCGGACCGGCAGCCTGGTCTAACGAAGCAGGATACGAAACAGGTCCCACGTATCCTCGGCGAGGACATTGGGCATCCGCGCGGCATGCATACGCGCGGCGGGCAACCGCGCGGCGCTGGCGCCGGTCGCTTCGGCATCCAGGATGTCGCCCTCGGAAAAAGCGAGGGAGTCGGATGTTGGCGACGTGTCGGCCGGGTTCCGATAACGTGCGAGCTGTTTGAGGCGGTCGCTGCGGGCTTTGATTTCCTGCGCGATGCTCGTTCGTGCCTGAAGCAGCACGCGGGCGCGATCAATCTCCGCCATGAGCGCCTCGCACTCCGCCCGCGAACCATAATCGTCGGTAGCCTCGCGGCGGCTAGTGGCCTCGCGCGCGAGATTCACTAGCGGCGTTTTCACGAGGCGCAAACACAACACCTCCGCGTACGCTATCGCCGCCAGGTTGATCGCCCGTCGTGCCTCGACTGTCAGGCCCGGGAACTCCGGAATCGGCTCGCTCTCAATAGCTTGCGCGACGTCCCGTGCCTGCGCGAGCGACAGGTTCGCAGCGGCAGCCGCCATCTGCGCGCTGGCGATACGCTGATCCAACGCGCGACGTTTGAAGTAGTGCCAGAACCTCGTGAGCCGTCCCTGCTCGGCTTTGAGCTCCGTAACATGGCCCACTGCGACCGCGGCCAGTGTCTCGACGCTGCGCAACTGTCTTTCGGCGTTCTCGCGCTTCGCAAACTGGCGGCGGTTGTGCTCGGCGAGATGTTGCCGGCGCTCGCGCTCGTCCTGCTGGCGCGCGAGGTCGGCGACAAACTGCTCGATGGTCTCGCGACCCGTCTGCCAGAGCCTGCGGAGCTGGTAGAAGACGACCGAGGGATAGGCGGACTCCGGGATGCCGAGGCGCATTTCGAGCGCGTTCAGCATTTCCTGGACGCGCTGCGTCGCCCCTTCCTGCTGCTTGATGCGGTCCTTGAGGCGGTAGATCTCCTCCTGCAGCTCGCCGTAGGCTTTCTTCAGCTCGGCCCGGTTGCGAAACAGGGCGAGAACGCGGCCGTCCTCGTGTTCAGGTTCGTCCTGGCGGAAAGGGAGCTTGAAGAAGCCGAGCTGTCGAAGTGCCTTCATGAGCAATGCGCGGGGTCCCGGCGTGTGTGCCCCCGCCCACAACTCACGTTCCGGCAGCGAGCCTCGTAGCGGAGGAGAAGCGATGACCGCGCTCCACACAGTATTCCAGCCACTTATTTAGCATCACATTGCGCCCCCAGCGCTGATCCAGTTCACGCTCCGCGTGGCTGCGCAATGCTTTGAGAACCGGCTGCCCATGGCTGCCCGCCCATTCCTGCGCCTCAACGAGATGCGCGTCGTGGTAGACCCGCACCCGCATATCGGGATACTGCAGGGCAGCGCCGCTTTCCGGAAGCTGTCCGGAGAGCAGGTAGGTCAAATTCACCGTGCTCGTGTAAGGCGAGCGCTCCGTGACGGTGAGAAGGAGATCACAGTCGCCGGCCACTGCGGAGCGGTGGCGGCCCTCGAGGGACGTCAGGGCGCCGGCGAGCCAGTTCAACCGGATAAAGTTACTTTCGTACAGCCCCATGAGCGCGACGAAGCTGCGCGGCTTCGAGCGCCAGGAGACGGGTGTCAGGGTGTCATCTAGTAGCATCGCGCCTCGACTATAACGCACGGGAGTGACTCTGCAAGCCGGACAAGGCCGGAATTTGTGACTTGTTTGGGACTCGCTGGCCACTTGCAAGTTTCGTGCTCCGGGGAGCTCCCTTGTCGCGCTCTTTCGAGCGTTCCGAGTAAATAGGTGCTGCGCCGCTATGAACGGGCGGATATGGCCTGAGAGGCTTGCAACTACGGGCGCAGGCGCCGCTCGATGCCCGTGGTGTTGAGAATGCGGCTCGCGATTTCCTCGATGGAGCACTCGGTGGTATCGAGGCAGGGGATGGAATAGCGGGCAAACATGGCTTCGGCGGCGCGCAGCTCGTAGTTCACCTGCTGGCGCGAGGCGTAGCGGCTTTCGGGGCGGCGCTCATTGCGAATCTGTTGCAGCCGCTCCGGTTTGATTGTCAAGGCATAAAGCTTGCGACGGTGGGGCTCGAGGCGAGCAGGTAACGTTCCCGCCTCGAGGTCCTCGTCCGTGAGAGGATAGTTGGCGGCGAAAATGCCGTACTGGAGTGCCATGTACAGGCATGTCGGTGTCTTGCCGGAGCGGGACACTCCGACCATGATGAGGTCGGCGTGCGCATAGTCGCCGCCGGTGCCGTCGTCGTTCGTCAACGCGAAGTTGGTCGCGTTGATGCGTGTCGTGTAGGCCGCGAGGTCGGCCATGCCGTGTGCACGGCCGGCGCGATGGCTCGAGCGTATGTTGAGCTCGCGTTCGAGGGGGCCGACGAAGGCGCCGAAGAAATCGAGGAACAAACCGTTCGCGGTGAGTACGATGTCGCGCAAGTCGTCTTGCACGAGGGTGCTGAAGATGATCGGCCGCAGGCCCTCTTGCGTCGCGGCCCGGTTGATGCGCGCTACGGCCTCGTGCGCCTTGTCAACGCTCGACACAAATGGCAAAGTTACCGGCCGGAATTCGAGTCCCTCGAACTGTGTCATGAGGCTGTGCCCCATCGTCTCCGCGGTCACGCCTGTCTGGTCCGAAACGAAAAATGCGGTTCGACGGCTCACGGCTCGAGGCTATCCTTGAGGTTTGTTGAGCCCCCAGTGTTTCACCGCCCGCGCGTCGTAGCAAGCTTGCATCGCAGCGCTTGCGCGAGTCAGCCAGAGGATCCCCATTGAACGCATACGTTATCCCCTTCGAGCGGCTCGGAATGCACGACGTCGAGACGGTCGGCGGCAAGAACGCCTCCCTGGGCGAAATGATCGGCTCGCTCGCGAAACTCGGTGTGCAGGTGCCCGGCGGCTTCGCCACAACGGCGCACGCCTACCGTGAATTCCTGAAGCAAGGGGGCCTGGACACACGCATTCGCGCGGAGCTCGAGGCACTGGACGTCGACGACGTCACGAAACTCGCTGCCACCGGCGCGCGTATTCGCGGCTGGGTGCTGGCCACACCCTTCTCGCCGGAAATCGAGCAGGCGGTGCTCGCGGAGTTGCGCAAGATGAGCAACGGCCGTGACATTGCGGTGGCGGTACGCTCGTCCGCCACGGCCGAGGATCTGCCGGAGGCTTCCTTTGCGGGCCAGCAAGAAACCTTCCTGAACGTCCGCGGTGAGGCGGCTGTTCTGAAGGCGATGCACGAGGTGTTCGCCTCGCTATTCAATGACCGGGCCATCTCCTACCGCGTCCATCAGAATTTCGACCACAACACCGTCGCCCTTTCCGCCGGCGTCCAGCACATGGTCCGCAGCGATTTGGGCTCGAGCGGCGTGATGTTCACGCTCGATACCGACTCGGGATTCCGCGATGTTGTATTCATCACCGCCTCCTACGGATTGGGGGAGACAGTGGTGCAGGGCGCGGTGAATCCTGACGAGTTCTATGTCTACAAGCCCACTCTGCGAGCCGGCAAGCACGCCATCCTGCGCAGAAATCTCGGCGGCAAAGCGCTCAAGATGATCTACGCGCCGGCGGGCTCCGCCGAGCGGGTGGCCACCGTCGACGTGCCGCAAGCCGAGCGCGCCCGCTTCTGTCTCGACGACGCGGACATCGTCGCGTTGTCACGCCAGGCGCTCATCATCGAAGAGCACTACCAGAAGCCGATGGACATCGAGTGGGGCAAGGATGGCGCGACGGGCGAGATCTACATCCTCCAGGCGCGCCCGGAAACCGTCCAGAGCCGCGCCGGCCGCACGATCCAACGCTTCTCGCTCAAATCGTCTCCCTCCCGCGTGCTGGCCACCGGCCGCAGCATCGGGCAGCGCATCGGCTCCGGACCCGCGCGTGTGATCCGCGATGTGAAGGAAATGGCACGCGTGCAGGCGGGCGATGTGCTTGTCGCCGACATGACGGATCCCGACTGGGAGCCTGTCATGAAGCGCGCCGCGGCCATCGTCACCAACCGCGGCGGCCGGACGTGTCACGCGGCGATCATCGCGCGCGAGCTTGGCATTGCGGCCGTTGTTGGCTGCGGCGACGCGACACAACGCATCAAGGAAGGCCAGGAAGTCACCGTGTCCTGCGCGGAAGGGGACACGGGCTACGTGTACGAGGGGCTGCTCGAGTACGAGCGGAAGCAGATCGAGCTCGACTCGCTGCCCAAGATCCCCGTCAAGATCATGATGAACGTCGGCAACCCCGACCGCGCGTTCGACTTTGCGTGCATTCCTCACCGGGGGGTCGGACTTGCGCGCCTGGAGTTCATCATCAATCGCATGATCGGGGTGCATCCCAGGGCCCTGCTCGAGTTCGACCGTCTCGACGGCGAGCTGCAGGAGCAGATCCGGGCGCAGATGGCGGGCTACTCCGACCCCGTTGGCTTCTATGTCGAAAAGCTCTCGGAAGGCATAGCGCAGATCGCCGCGGCCTTTGCGCCGGAGCCGGTCATCGTGCGGCTGTCTGACTTCAAGTCGAACGAGTACGCCAACCTCATCGGCGGCAAGCGCTACGAGCCGGAAGAAGAAAATCCGATGCTCGGCTTCCGGGGCGCCTCGCGTTACGTGGACGAGACATTCCGCCCCTGCTTCGAACTCGAGTGCCGCGCGCTGAAACGAGTGCGCGAGACCATGGGCCTCACGAACGTGCAGGTCATGGTTCCTTTCGTGCGGACCCTGAAGGAAGCGGGCCAGGTCGTGGACCTGCTCGCGCAAAACGGCTTGCGGCGCGGTGAAAACGGCCTGAAGATCATCATGATGTGCGAGCTGCCCACGAATGCGCTGCTCGCGGACGAGTACCTCGAATACTTCGATGGCATGTCGATCGGCTCCAACGACATGACACAGCTGACGCTCGGCCTCGATCGCGATTCTTCGATCGTCGCAAAGCTGTTCGATGAGCGCGACGAAGCCGTGAAGCGGCTGCTCTCGATGGCGATCTCGGCCTGCAAGAGAAAGGGCAAGTACGTCGGAATCTGCGGCCAGGGCCCTTCCGATCATCCCGACCTCGCCCGCTGGCTGCTCGATCAGGGCATCGAAAGCATGTCGCTCAATCCCGATACGGTGGTGGAGACGTGGCTGTTTCTCTCGCAGCCCTAGTGCCTACCCCGAGTGCTTTCCGGCGAAAGCCGGCGCGAGGAGCTTCGCGCGGTAATGCCGCAACTCGCAGATCGACTCGATGATGTCCGCATGCGCCAGATGCGTGCCCTGCTTCGTGAAGCTTTCCGCCACGCCGGGAGCCCAGCGTCGCGCCAACTCCTTGAGCGTGCTGACATCGAGATTGCGATAATGGAAAAACCGCTCCAGCCTGGGCATGTGACGCGCTAGAAAGCGGCGGTCCTGGCAGATGCTGTTGCCGCATATCGGCGATGCGCCGGGAGCCACCAGCGGTGCGAGGAACTCGAGAGTACGCGCCTCGGCCTCCGCCACGCCGACCTTGCTGCCCCGTACCCGCGCTAGAAGGCCGGACGACCCGTGTTGCTTCTGGTTCCATTCGTCCATGCCTGCGAGCACCTCTTCCGGCTGATGGATCGCGATGACCGGCCCGTCGGCGACGATCACGAGCTCCTTGTCGGTGACGACCGTAGCGATTTCGATGATCGAATCCGAGTCGGGCTTCAGGCCCGTCATCTCGAGATCGATCCAGATCAGATGGTCGGCGCTCGGCATATCTGTGTCGTAGTGATAGCGTGTCGGGGTTACGAGCGAGTTTAGCTTAACGCCGTTTATGAATGACACATTCGACGCCCGCGTGATCGCCACCTTCGGCCGTCACCTGCTCGTGCGGGACGCTGCGGGGAAGGAGCTCAAGGCACGCCCCTTCGGGCGCGGGCTCACGGTAGTGTGTGGCGATAACGTCCGCTGCAGCATCGATCCGCGCCATGGCGAAGTGCACGTCATGGAGCTGATCCCGCGGCGCACAGCCCTGTACCGATCCAATGTGCGCGGCGCAACCGAACCCGTGGTCGCCAACCTGTCCCAGTTGCTGGTGGTGCTTGCGCCCATGCCGGTGCCTGACCTGTTCGTGGTCGACCGGTATCTGGCTGCGGCAGCCTCCGGCGGGATTACCGGGACGTTGGTCGTGAACAAGACCGAGCTCGGCATCGGCGAGGAGCTGCGAACGCAGCTCGAGGTCTTCAGCGCGGCAGGCTATGGCTGGATCCCCTGCTCCGTGCGCGCTGGGGAAGGCATCGACGCGCTGCTGGATGTCTGTGCCGGCCAGGTTGCGGCGCTCGTCGGTCAATCCGGTGTGGGAAAGTCTTCGCTGGTGCACTACCTCATTCCCAACGCGGAAGTCGAAATCGGTGAGCTGGTACGAGAGGAAGAAGGACGGCACACCACGACGGCCTCAAAGCTGTTCGACCTGCCGCGTGGGGGGCATCTGATCGACTCGCCGGGAGTCCGCGACTTCGCCCCCGCCATCGACCGGCTCGACAGCCGCAGCCTTGGATTCGTTGAAGTAGAGCGCCTCGCCCCCGGGTGCCGCTTCGCCGACTGCCGCCACATGCGTGAACCGGGCTGTGCAGTGCAGGCGGCGACGCAGAGCGGCGCTCTGAACCCCCGACGCTACGAGAGCTACAGACGCCTTCGCAGGCTCCACGAGGAACTAACGGCCGCTCGCGGGCCGGAGCGCGGCCGGCGCTAGGAGCCTATGTGGCTCATTGGCGCCCCGGCGTGGCCGGCCCCGATCGAGCAGATTGCCACCCAGGTTCCGTGGCTCAGGTAACTGACTGCCTGCCCGCAAGCGCATGGGCGAGCGTTCCGCCATCCACATACTCGAGCTCGCCTCCGATGGGGACGCCGTGTGCGATACGGCTTGCGCGGATGCCGCGCCGGGTTGCGAGCTCACCGAGAAAGTGCGCCGTGGCCTCGCCTTCGACGGTGGGATTCGTGGCGAGAATGAACTCGCGCACCGTCCCCTCGTTGAGGATCGCCTCGAGCTCACGCACGCCGAGCTGTTCCGGGCCGATGCCATCCAGCGGCGACAAATGCCCCATCAACACGAAGTACCGGCCGCGATAGCTGCCGGACAACTCGATGGCCACGACATCAGCCGGCGATTCGACGGCGCATAGAAGCGAAGCGTCGCGCTGCGGCGCGGAGCAGATCGAGCACAGCTCGTCCTCCGTCAGCATCCGGCAGCGCCGGCAGCGCACGACAGATTCCAACGCGGAGTCCAGGGCACCCGCCAGCGCCCGCGCTCCCGATCGGCCTTCCTGCAGCAGATGAAAGGCCATACGTTGGGCCGTTTTGGGACCGACCCCAGGCAAAGCGCGCAAGGCGTCGATGAGCTGCGTGAGACGTGCGGAGTGCTTCACGGCCTTCTAAAACGGCAGCTTCATCCCCGGCGGCAGCTGCAGGCCGGCGGTCAGACTCGACATCTTCTCCTGCACGCGCGCCTCCACTGTGTGGACGGCGTCGTTCGTGGCAGCGGCGATGAGATCCTCGAGCATCTCGCGATCCTCGCCCACTACCGCGGGCTCGATCTGCACGCGCTTCACCTCGTGCTTGCCCGTCATCGTGATCTTGACCATGCCGCCGCCGGCTTCGCCGATGACTTCAATCGTCGCGATTTCGGCCTGGGCCTTCGCCATGTTGGCCTGCATGGCCTGGGCCTGCTTCATCAGATTGTTGATATTGCCTCGCATGAAAGGACTGGCTCCTACTGAAATGTGCCTGGTTGGCTGGTGGACGGCGTCTGGCCGACCGCGTCTCGCCGACCGCCCTACTTTACCGGCCGGACAGTATCAGGCAACAGCGTGGCGCCGAAGCGCTCGCGCAGGCCCTGCACGCCCGGGTCGGTTTCGAATGCCTGCCGCGCGGACTCCAACTCCTGCTGCGAAGCGCGCTGCTCGGCCTGCGCGGGCGTTTCCGTATCCAGCGTGGCGGTCGTGAACTCGAGCCGCACTGTCTCGCCGTAATACCTCGAGAGCGCCTGGGCGAGCTTCTCTTCCTGCGACGGGGTACGTACGAACTTAACGCGCGGATCTAGCGCCAGGCGTACCACGGCGCCTTGTCTACCCACGAGCGCGCAATGGCTCGCGAGTTGCCGCGCGGAGCCCTGTAGATCGAGCTGGGTAAGGACCGACGCCCAGGAGCCCGCGGGAGCCTCCGCAGGCGCCGCGGGAGCCCCGCCACGCTCGCCGCCAGAGGCCGCGCCGGCTTGGGCATTCGCTTGCACAGACTGCGCTCCGTAACCTGCGCCACCCTGCGCGCCTGCTTGGGCAGCCGACGGGGCCGAACCGGCGGTCCTGTGCACGCCTGCTCGCGCCGCCGCAGCCTCGCCAGAACCCGCGCCGCCCTGCATGCCGGCGCTCGCCGCGGGAGCTCCATTCGAACCGGCACCTCCCTGCGCGCTCGTTCGCGCCGAAGCTCCGCCAGCACGCGCGCTGCCCTGCGCAGCTGCGCGCGCCGCGGCCGCGCCGGAACCCATCGCGCCGCCATGCACCCCGGCTTGCGCCCCCAACTCTCCGGGAACCGACGCCCCGCGCGCCACCGGTGCGCCCGAGCCTTGTGCCTGGCCGGCCTCATTCGGCCGAAAGGCAATCATCCTGAGCAGTGTCATTTCAAAACCGGTGCGCGGATCCGGCGCCAGCGCCAGGTCGCGCCGCCCGATGATCGCCGTCTGATAGAAGAGCTGGATGTCTTCCGGCGCCAGCGCCTTCGCCAGCCGCTCGAGCAGCTCCGGCGCATACAGGTCGTCGCCTTCGAAATCGCTGACGGCCTGTTTCATCGCCACGCGCACCAACAACCCCGCCAGCTCATCGAGCACCTGAGCATAGTCGGGCGCAAACTCCTCCAACGACCGCGCACACCGCACGAGCTCCGGGACGTTCATGGAGGCTAGTAACTCGGCGAGCCGCTCGACATGGTCACGGGATATCGTGCCGAGCATGGCGCGCGCTTCTTCTTCGCCCGCCTTGCCGCCGCCGAAGGCGATCAGCTGGTCGAGCAGCGACAAGCCGTCGCGCATGCTGCCATCAGCCGCCTGCGCCACCAGCCGCAGGCCGGACGGCTCGAACGGGATGCCCTCCTTCTCGAGCAGCAGCTTCATGTGGTCTGCAATCTGTCCCACCGGCATGCGCTTCAGGTTGAACTGCAGGCAGCGCGACAACACCGTCACCGGCAGCTTCTGCGGATCGGTCGTCGCGAGCAGGAACTTCACATGCGGCGGTGGTTCCTCGAGCGTTTTCAACAACGCGTTGAACGAGTGCGTCGAGAGCATGTGCACCTCGTCGATGAGGTACACCTTGTAGCGGCCGCGAGTGGGGGAGTATTGAACGTTGTCGAGCAACTCGCGCGTGTCGTCGACCTTCGTCCGCGAAGCGGCGTCGACTTCGATGAGATCCACGAAACGGCCTGTGTCGATCTCACGACAGCTCGCGCAGACGCCGCACGGCTCGGGCGTCACACCGGTCTCACAGTTCAGGCATTTCGCAAAAATACGGGCGATGGTGGTCTTGCCGACGCCGCGCGTGCCGGTGAACAGGAACGCGTGATGAACGCGCCCCGTCTCGAGCGCATTGACCAAAGCGCGCCGGACATGCTCCTGCCCGACCAGCTCTGCGAATTTCTTCGGGCGCCATTTACGCGCCAGCGCGGTATAGCTCATCGATGAACCTTACGGGAAGGGAGGCAGCTCGCACCAGCTCTCGCTCCGGCACCCGACATCGCCGCTGCCGCTGCTGCCTTCCGGCCCTGACGGGATTCACGACTGGTCGTCGCGGAGAAGCCGATGCGAGCCACCATTGACGGGCTCACAACTCGAACCTGTCGGACAGGCTCCAGGTGGCGGAGAGGGTGGGATTCGAACCCACGAACACCCGTTAAGATGTTACTGGAATTCCAGTCCAGCGCCTTCGACCGCTCGGCCACCTCTCCAATCAATTACTTACGAGATCTTTCTCGATCGCGCCTGAGGTCACGGGGCGCTCAGCAAAAAGGGCCGCGAATGATAGTGCATGCCGCCGCGGCCCGCACCTGTCACGCCTGCGGGGCCGCAGGCTTTACGACCTTGTACGAGGGCGGCTCATCGAGACAGGGGTCCTTCCCCTTGCGGGCCGGCGGGGCCGGCTCCTTGAGGTCAGGAATATGCAGCGCATTCGTCGTATCCGGGACGTCGAGGCCCGCCGGTATCCGCAGTGGCGGACTGCTCTTGGCGGCCGCGTACGGCTGGGGCTTATGGCACGAGTTGGACTTGGATCGGAATGGATGGCAGCCCGAGAGCGCAAGCAACACTGCCGCGGTCAACCCCCACCAGCCCAGCACAGATTTCATTGTCAAGCCTTTACACAAGTCATTGCAGCGCTCCGGCCCCACGCAGGGCGGCCAGCAACGCCGGCTGCTGCCCCACCGACAGCGGGGTGAGCGGCAGGCGGATGCCCTCTTCCATCAGTCCCATGCGCGCCAGCGCCCATTTGGTCGGGATCGGATTAGCCTCGACGAACAGCTCCCGATGCAGCGCCGCGAGCGGCGCATCCAATTGCTCCGCCGCCGCGCGATCGCCACGCAAGCCCGCGGCCACCATGTCCGCCATGGCTCGCGGAGCCACATTCGCCGTAACCGAAATCACGCCACGCGCACCCGCCTGAATAGCGTGGCGCGCGGTGGCGTCATCACCGCTCAGTACCACGAAGTCCTTGCGGCAGGCGTCCACGAGCTCACGTACCCGTCCCGGTTCCGCCACCGCCTCTTTGACTGACACGATACCGGGAAGTTGCGACAGGCGCGCGACCGTCGCCGGCAGCATATCCACCGCCGTACGGGACGGGACGTTATATAAAATAACCGGCTTGCGCGCGACTGCCGCCGTCGCGGCGAAATGCAGGTACAGGCCCTCTTGCGTGGGCCGGTTGTAAGCGGGCGTCACGACGAGAAGACCGTCGACGGGCAACTCCGAGAGCCAGCCCACCCGCTCCGCCGTCGTTGCGGTGCTGCTCGTGCCCGCGCCGACGATGATCGGAATGCGCCCCCGTGTGTGTGCGCAGGCGCGCTCTGTCAACTCACGCAGCTCGGAATCGCGCAATGTCGCCGATTCCCCTGTGGTGCCGCCCACGACGATACCGCTCGTGCCGTTCGCCAGATGAAAATCAACGAGGCGTGCCCACGCGTCGAAATCGACGCCGCCGTCAAGCCCCATGGGCGTGACGATGGCGACCAGACTGCCTGAAAACATGAAAAATCCGCAACGTGCTCGACAGAGCATGCGATGTTACGAGCCGGTGCTCGGACTAAGCAAGCATGGGCGGGGGCGGACTTGAATTATGGCACTTCGGCCCTATGTCCCGGGGCGCGAAAAAACGGGAGGGGACGCGGTGTCGATAATTCGAACCCACCCGCCCGCGACGGTCGCAACCCGGCGGCGCTCCCGGTACACTCCGCGCGATCACAAGCAGACTCCAGCGTCCCCTTAAAAAACGATGAAGCAGCATCTGGCCGTTTCCGCGATCGGTAGCGACCGCACTGGGATGGTCCATGAGCTGACCCGCGTCATCAGCGAGTGCGGCGGAAATATCAGCGAGAGCCGCATGGCGAGCCTCGGCACGGAATTCGCCATGCTGCTGCTCGTCTCCGGCAACTGGCATGCCCTCGCCAAGCTCGAAACGGAGCTCAAGCGCCTCGCCGAGACGAACAGCCTGAGCATCCACCTGAAGCGCACCGAGCCGCGCCCGCCGCGCACGGACATGCTGCCCTACTCGATCGACGTGGTCTGCCTCGACCAGAGCGGCATCGTGTCGGGACTTTCGGGATTCTTCTCGAGCCGTGGCATAGATATTGCGGAAGTCTCGACCCGTAGCTATCCGGCCGCGCACACCGGAGCGCCGATGTTCTCCGTGCAGATGATCGTGAACGTGCCGAGCCGCATCCACGTGGCGCACCTGCGCGAGGAGTTCATGGAGTTCTGCGATTCGTTGAATCTGGATGCCATCCTGGAACCGGTCAAGTCCTAGGGAGCCATGCAACGGTCGCTTCATGGCGCTCCGCGCCGTCATGGTTACGTGCTTCGCGATACCGCACGGCGGTGTTCGCGCGGCGAGTGGGAGTTGCGCGAAGCGCATGAGTAAGGTCAAGACGGGCGCCAAAGTGCCTGCTTTCACGGTCCCGGCCACGGGCGGCGAGAACTGGCGCCTGAAGGATGCGGCGGGCAGGAAGCTGGTCATCTACTTCTACCCGAAGGACATGACCTCCGGGTGCACCCGCGAGAGTCAGGACTTTCGCGATCTGTACCCGGCGTTCCGCAAGGCGGGTGCGCAGATCGTCGGCGTGTCGCGCGACAGCGTCGCCTCGCACGAGAAATTCAAGGAAAAGGAAAATCTCCCTTTTTCCTTGCTCAGCGACATGGACGAACAGCTCTGTAAGCTCTTCGATGTCATCCGGGAGAAGAGTCTGTATGGCAGAAAATATCTGGGCATCGAGCGCAGCACGTTCCTCCTGGACGGCACGGGCGTCCTGCGGCACGAGTGGCGCAAGGTGAAGGTGCCCAGCCACGCGGAGGAAGTCCTTGAAGCGGCGCAGTCTCTCTGATCCAGGTCCGGCCACGGCCGCCTCCGGCGAGCCGCGGGACATGAAGGCCAGACCCCGCGACGGTCGGCGGCTGTTCGTGCTCGACACGAACGTGCTCATGCACGATCCGACGGCCATCTTCAGATTCGAAGAGCACGACGTCTATCTGCCGATGATCGTGCTCGAGGAACTCGACGCCCACAAAAAGGGCTTGTCGGAAGCCAACCGCAACGTGCGCCAGGTGAGTCGTTTCCTCGACGACATGATGCGCGAGGCCACGAAAGAGCAGATCGATCGCGGTCTGCCGCTGCCGAACGAGTACTCCGGCAACCACGGCCAGAAGGCCTCCACCGGCCGCCTCTTCTTCCAGACGCGGCAGCTCCCTCACGCCCTGCCCGACAGCCTGCCGGGAAAGGGCAACGACAACGCCATTCTCGCTCAGACGCTGGCGTTGCAGAACGAGACGCCCGACGTACGCGTCATTCTCGTCTCGAAAGACATCAACCTGCGCATCAAAGCCGCCGTGTTGGGCGTGCATGCGGAGGACTACTACAGCGACAAGACGCTGGAAGACACTGATGTCCTGTACAGCGGCATGACGGCCCTCCCCCCCGATTTCTGGGAGCGTCATGGCAAAGACATGCGCTCCTGGAAGGAAGCGGACCGGACCTTCTACGAGATCACCGGACCGGCAGTGCGCGAGTGGCAGCCCAACGAGGGGGTCTTCGAGAACAGCCCGGAGGGGATCGAAGGCATCGTGCGCAAGATCGCGGGAGAAACCGCCGTCATCGAGCTCATGCGCGATTATCGCAACGAGCGGCACAACCTGTGGGGCGTCACGGCGCGCAACCGTGAGCAGAACTTCGCGCTCAATCTGCTCATGGATCCGGAAATTGACCTGGTCACCGTGCTGGGTCCGGCGGGGACGGGCAAGACACTGCTGGCACTGGCAGCGGGGCTCATGCAGACCCTCGAGACGAACCGTTTCGTCGAGATCATCATGACGCGGGTGACCATACCTCTGGGCGACGACATCGGCTTCCTCCCCGGCACGGAAGAGGAGAAAATGGAGCCCTGGATGGGAGCCCTCATGGACAATCTGGAAGTGCTCATGGGTACGCAGGAAGGCGGCAACTGGGGCCGGGCGGCCACCAACGATCTGCTGCGCAACCGGATCAAGATCCGCTCGCTGAACTTCATGCGCGGCCGCACATTCCTGAACCGCTACCTCATCCTGGACGAGGCGCAGAATCTCACGCCCAAGCAGATGAAAGCGCTCATTACCCGGGCGGGCCCCGGTACCAAGCTGGCCTGCCTGGGCAACATCGCCCAGATCGATACGCCCTACCTTTCGGAGATGACCTCGGGCCTGACCTATGCCGTGAACCGCTTCCGCGGCTGGCCGCATTCGGGGCACATCACCCTGGTACGCGGCGAGCGCTCCCGCCTGGCCGACTACGCCTCGGATATTCTGTAACGGAAACTTTGTAAGTTTCTGTAAATCTAGGGAAACTCGAACCCGCAAGCCACGGTCGAAGTCCAAATGCGTCCTCTCATCCTGGCCCTGCTGGCGGCCGTCACCACCTCAGCAACGGTCGCATCCGCCATCGAGCCGGTGCCGGCCCCCATGGCGACGGATCTGCCTTCGCAGGTGACCAATGAGCTGCCCGACATGGGCAGCCCGGAAGCCGCCGTCATATCCCATGCGGATGAGCGCCAGCTCGGCGCGATGGTCGTGCAGCAGCTGCGCGACCAGAACGGGCTCATCGAGGACCCGGAAATCAGCGAATACCTGAACTCCATCGGCAGCCGGCTCGCGGCGCAGAGCCCGGACGGCGCACGGGGTTTCGAGTTCTTTGTCGTCAAGGACGGCGCCATCAACGCGTTCGCGGTGCCGGGCGGCTTCGTGTTCATCAACTACGGCCTCATGCTCACGACCAGCACAGAATCGGAACTGGCGAGCGTCATGGGCCACGAGATCGCGCACGTCACCCAGCATCACATCGCCCGGCAGATTCGCGCCCAGAGCAAGCAGGCTCTGACATCCGCGGCCGCAATGCTGGCTGCCATCCTGCTCGGGGCGATGGGCGGCGGCGGACAGGCGGTCGAGGGCGGCATCGCCGCCGCGCAGGGCCTGGCGGTCCAGCAACAGATCAACTTCACGCGCGACAATGAAATGGAAGCCGACCGGGTCGGCATCGGCTACCTCGCCGGCGCCGGCTTCGACACTCAGGCGATGGGAAACTTCTTCGAGACGATGGGCCGGCACGAGGGTCTCGCCGCGACCTACATTCCTGCGATGCTCATCGATCACCCCGTGACCTCGGACCGTATCGCGGAAGCCCGCGCCCGCGCCTCGCAGTTCCCGCAGCGAAAGCTGAAGGACTCGGTGAGCTACGCGCTCGTCCGCGAGCGAATCCGTGTGCTGACCGCTCCGGGCGATACGGACATCGAGAAGCAGTACGCGCAGAAGATCGCCAAGGGCAACCCGGATCTCGCCACTCGTTACGGCGAGGCCCTCGCCCTCATGGCGGACAACAGGCCCCTGGAGGCGGAAAAAATCCTTTACCAGCTCACCGAGGAGCACCAGGGCATCACCATGCTGCATTCGGCGCTCGGCCAGGCGGAAGCCAAGGCCGGCCAGACCAACGATGCCTTGGGCACTTTTAAACATGCCGTAAAGCTGTTTCCACGCAATGTGCCGGTGACGGTGCGCTACGCCGAGTCGCTCATGGCTGCCGGCAATGCGAAGGAAGCGCATACCGTGCTGCTCGACCTTTTCAACAACGTACCGCCGACTCCGGAACAGATCCGCCTGACGGCTAACGCCGCCAGCGCCGCGGGCGACACCGGCGATGCGTATTTCTACATGGGTGAATATCAGATCGCGGGTGGCGACCTGCCGCTCGCCGCGCAGCAGTATCAACTCGCCCTCGCCGCACCCAACCTCACCGAGATACAGCGGCAAAGGTACCAGGCGCGGCTGGACGAAGTGCGTGAGTACCTCGCAAGCGCCAAGCTGCGCCGCACGAGCAATCCGGGCCCGTGAACCTTCCCGTGCCAGACGCGCCCGCCTCTCAGGGCGTCTCGCGCGGAAACACCCAGCACGAACTGACGAACCAAAAACCCGCTGATCTCGTCGGCGGACACGGCGTTGCAGGCTCGGTTGCAGCGGACGGTGTAATCACCGTTGCGCACGCTGTTCCACTCGCCTGCTGCGCGCGCTGCTCCACCCGGCGCTCCACTCGCCTGCTGCACGCGGTGCTCCACCCTGCGCTGCTCGTGCCTGCTCTGCGCGCCTGCTGCGCGTGCGTCAATATCCCATCCGAGAGGGTTGCAAGCGGTCGCCGGCGGGCCAAAGCTGGGCGGTCGCCTTCATCACTTGGAAAGTCGCGCAGCGTCGACTGGTACAATGCGCGCCCGCATCGAGTCCGCACTTTCACATGCAGTCAACAATCCGGGTCTCAGCGCTGTCCCTAGCCCTCCTCGCCCTGTTCGGCTGCGCCTCGCTTCCGAACGGGAAACGCGATCCGCGCGACCCCTTCGAGCGCGTGAATCGCACCACCTACAAGTTCAACTACGCGCTCGACAAGGCGGTGGCCCGGCCAATCGCGCACACCTATCGAAGGGTCACGCCACGGTTCGTGCAGACGGGCGTCACCAATTTTCTGAGCAACCTGGACTATCCGATCGTCGTCGTGAACGACCTGCTGCAGGGGAGGTTCAAGGTCTTCGCGAGGGATACGGGGCGGCTGCTCATGAACACGACCCTGGGCGTCGGAGGAGTGCTCGATCCGGCATCGTCCGCCGGGCTCGAGAGGAACGAGAATGATTTCGGCCAGACGCTCGGCCGGTGGGGCGTCAAACCGGGACCGTATCTCATGCTGCCGATCCTCGGCCCGTCCGACGTGCGCGACGGAATAGGAAAGATTGCGAATACGTACACCACTCCCCGGCAGTACATTCACAACAACACTGTTTACTACAGTCTGTACGCACTGTACTTCGTGGATTACCGGGCGAGCCTCATCGAGCAGGAGAAGCTGCTGGACAGCGCCTACGATCCCTATGCATTCCTGCGCAATGCTTATCTGCAGCGTCGCCAGTTCCTGATCTCGGGACAGGGCAGCGGGACTGGGCCCACCGACGAGGAAGCCCAGGAACAGAAGCTGTTGGATGAGGCCGGCGCGGGCGCCGACGAACAGCCGCCGCCGGACGCCGAGCCAAAGAAGGTCCCGCAGGATCAACAGCCCCAGAAGCCGCAGCCGGAGCCGAATCCGCCACAGCAGCAGTAGCGTTCGCCGACGCCGGCGGTCAGATGCCGCGCTGCAGGAGCTCGTCGACCTCGCTGATCCGGGCGATCGCGAGCAAGCCCTGCGGCAGATTCACGAAGCGCAGCGACCGCCCTTGCTTCTTTGCAAGCGCCAGCCAATCCAGCAGCACCGTCAATCCCGCGCTGTCGGAAGCGGTGATGCCACTGCAGTCCACTTCGAGCTCACGCGCTGCGGAAGCGGCAAGGGCCTTCAGGCCCTCCTCCCGGGCGCGCCGCGCCGTCGCGAACGTCAGTGCGCCGCGCACTTGCAGCTTCCCGTCCGCAACGGTAATGATCTCGAACGAATTCGAAGCTGACGAGCGATTCGCGAGCAACGTCGCGGCCGTTTTCACGACGTCTTCTTGCCGGCCGTCGTCTTGCCGATATCGCTCGGCTTTTCGCCCTTCTCCAGGCGGTTGATCACGGCATCGATGCCCTGTTTATCGATCTGCGCGCCGAAGTCTTCGCGGTAGCTGTTTACGTAGCTGATGCCGTCGATGACGACATCCCACGCCTTCCAGCCTTCCGGGGTCTTGTGCATGTAGTAGTTGACCGAGATGCGGTCGCCGTTGCTGCGCTTCACTTCAGTGCGGACGGTCGCGCGATCGGCGTTGGGGTCGACATTCGCCGGAAAGATCTTCAGCTTGTCCGCGGTGAAATCGCTCAACGCACTGCCGTAGTTGTTGAGCAGCGAATGGTAGAAAGCATCGATGAAACGCTTGCGCTGCTCGGGGGTGGCCGTACGCCAGTACTTGCCGAGCACGAGGCGCGCCGCGAATTCAACGTCGAAATGCGGCAGCAGATACTTGTCCACCAGCTGCCCGATTTTCGAGGGGTCCTTGCGGTACATATCGCGGTTCGCGTCCAATTCCCTGAGCATGGACTGCGCGGAGTTCTGCACCACCTCGGAGGGGCTTTGCGTGTTCGCCTGCGCAGCGGCCGGAGCCGGCGCGCCCTGAGCATGGCTCCGCGACTGCGCACCGCAGGCGAGGAGCGCGCCAGTCAACAGCATGGCGCCCGCGCGCCGGATCGAAGTGGTCATTTCTTGGGTTCCTCCTGGGTCTGGCTGCTGCTGCTACTGCCGCTGCTGCCCTTGTCGGCGAAGTTCGCGAAGAACTTGTTGATGAGGCTCTCGAGCACGATGGCGGACTGGGTCTGGTCGATGTGGCTGCCCTCCTTCAGGTAGGTGTCCAGGCCGCCGGCACTGATCCCGATGTACTTGCCTCCGAGCAGGCCCTGCGTCTGAATGCTCGCGAAGCTGTCTTCGGGGATCTGGTTGAACTGCGGGTCGATGCGCATTCTGACCACGGCCTTGTAGATCTTCGGATCGAACCGGATCCCATCCACCTCGCCGACGCTCACGCCGGACATCGTAACGGGCGAACCCACCTTGAGGTCCCCGATATTGTCGAAATCGGCGCTCACGTGGTAACCCTTCTTCACTGCGCCGAGCTTCAGCCCGCTGGCCGGCAGCTGCGTGGTGAGAAAGAACAAGGCGACGAAGCCCAACAGCACAAACAGTCCGGTGCCGATTTCGAGAGTCCGATTCGAGTGCATGGCAAAATCCTCTTACAAGAACGCGGCGGTCAGGACGTAGTCCAGCAGCAGCGTAAGCACGGACGAGGCGACCACGGTTCGCGTGGTGGCGAGCCCCACTCCGGCGGCAGTGGGCTCGGCGTGGTAACCCTCGTTCACCGCGATGAGACTGCAGGCGACCCCGAAAACGAGGCTTTTGACGATACCTTCCGTAATGTCGCGGTTGGCGACCGCGCCCTGCATCTGAGACCAGAACGCGCCTTTGTCGACGCCCATGAGCTGCACGCCCACCAGCTGCGCACCAAATAGGCCGACGATGCTGAAGATCGCAGCCAGCAGCGGCATGGCCACTATGCCGCCGATGAAGCGCGGCGCAGCCACGTAGCGCAGCGGATCGACCGCCATGATTTCCATCGCCACGAGCTGGTCGGTGGCACGCATGAGGCCGATCTCCGAGGTCAGCGCCGTCCCGGCACGGCCCGCAAACAGCAGTGCGGTCACCACCGGTCCGAGCTCTTTCAGCAGGCCGATCGCCGCGGCGGAACCGAGCGCTTCCTCGGAGCCGAAACGCCGCAGCAGCTCATATCCCTGCAGGCCGAGCACCATGCCGACAAACAGTCCCGCCAGCATGATGATGATCAGCGAGCGCGCGCCGGAATTGTAGATCTGCGCGATCACGAGCCGCGGGCGCGCGAACGCGGGAATGCATTGAACCAGGAGCTGGAACAGGAAGATCGCGGTCAGCCCCATCTTGCGCACGCCTTCCAGCAGAAAGACGTGATGCCTGCCGTTTCTCAACATTCCTCCGCCGCAAGCAGCTGCGTGGTGTAGTCGCATGCGGGATAGTGGAATCGCACCGGCCCATCGGGGCTGCCGGTCATGAACTGCCGTACGGCCTCGGAATCGCTCTTCGTGAGCTCCTGTGGGGATCCGGCGGCCGCCACGCGACCTTCGGACAACAGGTAGCTGTCATGCGCGATCATCGAGAGCTCTTTCACGTCGTGCGAGACGACGATGCTGGTGATGCCCAGAGCTTCGTTCATCTGCTTGATGAGACGCAGGATCACACCCAGCGAGATGGGATCGAGACCGACAAATGGCTCGTCGTAGATCAGAACCTCGGGATCCATGACGATGGCGCGTGCCAGCGCGACGCGGCGGGCCATGCCGCCCGAGAGCTCGCCGGGCATCAGGTCCGCGGCTCCGCGCAAACCCACCGCTTCCAGCTTGGTCAGAACCAACATGCGGATCAGAGGCTCTGGCAGATCCGTGTGCTCGCGCACTGGAAACGCAACGTTCTCGAACACATTCAGGTCCGTGAGCAGCGCGCCGTTCTGAAACAACATACCCATGCGCTTGCGGACGGCGTAAATCTCGGCAAGTTTGAGCTGCGCGAGATCGTGCCCGAACACGCGCACCTCGCCGCGATCCGCCCGGATCTGCGCCGTGATGAGCTTCAGGAGCGTCGTCTTGCCCGTGCCGCTCGGTCCCATGATGGCCGTGATGCGGCCGCGACGAACCTCGATGTCCAGGCCCTTGAAAATAGGCCGGCCGTCGACGGCGTAATGCACATCGTGCACGGCAACCACCACGTCATCGGCTCGCGCCGCTGACGTGGGATGGGCGGATTCGGGGTTTGTCACGCGAGTTGTGTTACGAGCTCAGGCGGCCTGGTTTTCCTGGTCGGCGGAGTACCGGCCGGTCGTGGCGAGGCTATTGAGCTTGGCACGCTTGATGAATTCCTTCTGTGCGGCCGCGAAGTTCGCCGGGGTGCCGCCCCATGCCTTGAGGGTCGAATCCTGCAGCGCGCGACCGTAGCTGAATGTCAGCGCCCAGGGAAGGGGCCCCTGCTTGTTCATTAGAGAGAGGTGCAGGGTGGCCTCGGTCGGGGATTGTCCGCCGGAGAGAAATGCGATACCGGCCACGGCGGGCGGCACATGCCGCTTCAGGCAGCGCACGGTCGCTTCGGCGACCGTCTGCGGCGGCGCGCGATTCGGGGCCTTCTTCCCCGAGATGACCATGTTGGGCTTGAGAATCATGCCCTCGAGATAGATGCGGTGCTCGAACAGCTGGTCGAAAACAGTCTGCAGCACCACCTCGGTCACTTCCTCGCAGCGCTCGATCGAGTGGCCGCCGTCCATCAGCACTTCCGGCTCGACGATCGGCACGATGTCGTTTTCCTGGCAGAGCGCAGCATAGCGCGCGAGCGCATGAGCGTTGGCCTCGATGGCAAACAACGTGGGGATGCCATCGCCGATGTCGATGACCGCGCGCCACTTTGCGAAACGCGCTCCGAGCTTGTGGTACTCGACGAGCCGCTCCCGCAGGCCGTCGAGCCCTTCGGTGATCGTCTCACCGGGGAAGCCGGCAAGCGGCTTCGCGCCGGTGTCCACCTTGATGCCGGGGAGGATTCCAAGCTTGCTCAGATACTCCGGAAACGGGGTGCCGTCCTTCGTCTTCTGCCGGAGGGTCTCGTCGTAAAGAATCACGCCGCTGATGGACTCGGCGGCACCCGGCGCGGTGACCAGCAGCTCGCGGTACAGGCGGCGATGCTCCTCGGTGGAGTCGAGCTTGATGCCCTCGAAGCGCTTCTTGATGGTGCCCGTGCTTTCGTCCGCCGCCAGGATGCCTTTGTTCTTGACTACCATTGCGTTGGCAATGCGCGCGAGCTCGGTACGGTTCATCGTCGGTCCTCCAGCATTGACGGGGTCGGCCTCCACGCACAATTTGTGCCTGTCGGCGGCGACCCAGCGGGTCGCGAGGCCCCAAGCGCCCCGTGGCAAGAATACCAAATAAGGCTGCGCTTGGTTCCAGGGTCAATTAGGACTAAACTTGTCCTAGTTTAGAAGGGTTCCGTTTCCATGCTGCGCATAAGCAAGCTGACCGATTACGCCACCGTCATCCTGGCTGCGCTTGCAGAGCAGCCCGAGCGGGTGCAGACCGCCACGTCACTGGCCGAGCAGACGCGCATAGCCGCGCCCACCGTGAGCAAACTGCTGAAGCAGCTGCAACGGGCGAAGCTCGTGACCTCCACGCGGGGATTGCACGGAGGTTACCAGCTTGCCCGCCCTGCTACGCAGATCAGCGCGGCCGCCATATTGGACGCGCTGGAAGGCCCGTTGACCTTGACCGATTGCGCAGCGGGCCAGGGCCACTGTGGCATCGAAGAGACGTGCCGGGTCGGTCGGGTCTGGCAGCGCCTGAATCTCGCCATCCGCCGCTCGCTGTATGAAGTGAGCCTGGCGCAGCTGGCGGGAATCGACTCGACCCAGGTCCGGCTCCCGACGCTCGAGCGCGAGGTGAAGGCGGCCTCATCAGTTCGATCCTCTTCATGAATGCATTGGCGATAAATGACCATGAGTGAATCCGCAAAACAGTTAGAAAGCCTGATTGCCCGCGGCTACCAGCACGGCTTCGTGACCGATATCGATTCCGACACGGTACCGCCGGGCCTGGACGCGGACGTCGTGCGGCTCATCTCGCGTAAGAAGAACGAGCCCGCGTTTCTGCTCGAATGGCGGCTCAAGGCGCTGCGGCACTGGCTGCAGATGAGCGAGCCCCATTGGGCGCACGTGAAAGTGGCCCCGATCGACTACCAGGGGATCTCTTACTACTCCGCGCCCCGCGCCAAAACCGACGGCCCGAAAAGCCTCGAGGAAGTCGATCCGAAGCTCCTCGAGACCTACGCCAAGCTCGGCGTGCCGCTCCACGAGCGCGCCCGCCTCGCCGGCGTGGCCGTCGATGCCGTATTCGACAGCGTTTCGGTCGCGACCACGTTCAAGGAGCGCCTGTCGGCCGCTGGCGTGATCTTCTGCCCCTTCTCGGAAGCGGTGCAGAAGCATCCGGAGTTGATCGAGCAGTACCTCGGCACGGTCGTACCGCAATCCGACAATTTTTTTGCCGCGCTCAACTCGGCCGTATTCACGGACGGCTCGTTCGTGTACGTGCCCAAGGGCGTGCGCTGCCCGATGGAGTTGTCCACTTATTTCCGCATCAATGCGGCAAAGACGGGGCAATTCGAGCGCACGCTCATCATCGCGGATGCCGGCAGCCACGTGAGCTATCTCGAGGGCTGCACGGCGCCCATGCGCGACGAGAACCAGCTCCATGCCGCGTTCGTGGAGCTCGTAGCTCTCGATGATGCGCACATCAAATACTCGACCGTGCAGAACTGGTATCCCGGGGATGCGAATGGCCTGGGCGGCATTTACAACTTCGTGACCAAGCGCGGCGAGTGCCGCGGACGCAATTCGCATATCTCCTGGACGCAGGTGGAGACCGGGTCGGCGATCACGTGGAAATACCCGAGCTGCGTGCTGCGCGGCGAAGGCTCGATCGGCGAGTTCTACTCCGTGGCCACCGTGAACAACTACCAGCAGGCCGACACCGGCACGAAGATGATTCATATCGGTCCCAACACCCGCAGCACCATCGTCGCGAAGGGCATTTCCGCCGGCCATGGCCAGAACACCTATCGCGGGCTCGTGAAGATGCTGCCGAGCGCTCATGGCGCCCGTAACTTCACGCAGTGCGACTCGCTGCTGATGGGCGGCAAGTGCGGGGCACATACATTCCCGTACGTGGAGGTGAAGAACCCCACTGCGACGGTGGAGCACGAGGCGAGCACCTCGAAAATCAGCGACGACCAGCTTTTCTACTGCCTCCAGCGGGGCATTTCACAAGAGGATGCGGTGAACATGATCGTGAGCGGCTTCTGCAAGTCGGTGTTCAAGGAGCTGCCGATGGAGTTCGCGGTGGAGGCGCAGGCCCTGCTCGCGGTGAGCCTCGAAGGCGCGGTGGGCTGACGCTATGTTGAAGATCGAAAATCTGCACGTCAGCGTCGATGGCAAAGAGATTTTGCAAGGCCTTACGCTCGAGGTGGGAGCCGGCGAGGTGCACGCCATCATGGGGCCAAACGGCTCCGGCAAGAGCACGCTGGCCTACGCGCTGGCTGGCCGTCCCGGGTATGAAATCACTGCCGGAAAGGTCACCTTCGGCGACCGCGACCTGATGGCCCTCGCGCCCGAGGAGCGCGCGCGCGAAGGCGTGTTTCTCGGGTTCCAGTACCCG
>JAQGOC010000062.1 GCA_028293805.1 Gammaproteobacteria bacterium | reverse complement strand
CCGCCCCCGTGAGCGTCGCAAGATCGATGAGGAGTTCCGGGCGCTCCTGATCGGCTTCGACCAGCGCGTCCGCGAGCACGAGGCGGCCCTCGGCATCCGTATTGCCTATTTCCACCGTCAATCCCTTGCGGGAGCGCAGCACGTCGCCTGGCCGATACGCGTTGCCGCCAATGCTGTTCTCGACAGCCGGAATCAGAACGCGCAGCTGCACCGGCGCACCAAGGCGCATGAGCATCTCCGCCAGCGCGAGAGCGCACGCGGCTCCACCCATGTCTTTCTTCATGAGCAGCATTCCCGCGGACGGCTTCATATCGAGACCGCCGGTATCGAAGCAGACACCTTTGCCGACGAGCGTCACGCGAGGCGCATCCCGCTCGCCCCAACGCAGATCGATCAGTCGCGGCTGGCGTGCGCTCGCCGCCCCCACTGCGTGAATGAGCGGGAAGTCATGCGTCTTTAGCTCCTCCCCGACGAGCATCCGGGAACGTGCCCCAAAGCGGGCGGCGAGGTCCGCTGCGGCTGCGGCCAGCTCGGCCGGCCCGAGATCATTTGCCGGAGTGTTGATCAGGTCCCGTGCGAATGCCGTAGCCGCCGCCGCACTCTGCGCATAAACGAGATCGGCGCCGGATGGAGGGACCAGCGCGGGACGCGACGCGGGTAAAGCCGCGGCACGATACCGGCTCATCCGGTACGACCCCATCAGCCAACCCGCCACGAAGTGGGTCGCCGACTCCGGGGGTAGGGGCGTAGCAAGGTGATATGCCTGGACTGGCAGCCGGTCGGGGAGACCCGCCGCATGCCATAACTTGAGATCCCCGACTGCACGCAGAGCGCCCAGGCCCGCAACCGCGGCCGCTATCCCGCCGTCAGGCGACGGGAGTGTCAGGACACGGTGACGCTCTGCCTGGAATCCGTTAGCCCGCACCCAGGCGGCTACTTCGGCAGGCTGCTCACTCAGCCAGCGCGGCAGTCCCGCCTCGGTGACGAGCCAGAGGGGCCGGCTGTCGCCCGGCTCGGAGGTCAACAACATTTCAGGAGGCATCACCCGCGGAAGCTTAACGAAAGTCATCCCGGCCTGCCTGCGTGCGTGCGCCGCGCGCCGCGCTCAAGCGGCTCCAGCGCGTTGACAAAGCCGCGGCGGGTGTGATGACATCAGACCACCTTTTCCGCCCTCAGCTTATCCGTGGCACCCATGGCACCCGATGCGAGAACCGACGTGAGCCCGAACGCGCCTTATGCGCCGCGGTTCGCGCACAGCGTTCTCCTCGTAGTGCCTGTAGGACTTCTGCTCCTTGGGAGCAGCCGGTGCGGGGCACTCGCGAACGCCTGAAGAACCCAGGCACGAGCGAGCGAAGAGACCGAAAACCCCGCACCGGCCCACCAGCCGCTGCGGGGTTTTTTATGCTTTCGAGGTTGCTGTTCATTTTGGATTTTCTGGGTTGGATTTTTTTGGCCCGCGGGGCCGTTGGGAGTTCGCTTAATGAGGCTGTATTCGCGGAAAGATGTCGACAAAAAGGCCCTCAAGGGCGCGCGCGTGGCGGTGCTGGGCTATGGCAGCCAGGGCCGGGCGCATGCGCTGAACCTGAAGGACAGTGGTTTCGACGTCGTCGTGGGCGTGCGTAAGAAGGGAGCGAGCTGGAAAAAGGCGAAGAAGGACGGCCTCGCCGTAGCCGAGCCGGCCGAGGCCGCCGCAGGCGCGGACCTGATCGCGATGCTCGTGCCCGACCTCGCACAGAAAGATCTCTACGCAGCGGTTGAGAAGAACCTCAAGAAAGGCGCGACCCTGCTGTTCGCCCATGGCTTCAACATCCATTACAAGCAGATCAAGCCGCGCAAAGATCTGGACGTCGTCCTGATCGCGCCCAAGGGTCCCGGCGGCCTCGTGCGCCGCCAGTACCAGGAAGGTCGCGGCGTGCCATGTCTCATCGCGGTGGCGCAGGATTCGACCGGCAAAGCGCACGCCAAGGCCCTCTCCTACTCCCATGGCATCGGCGGCACCCGCGGCGGCGTCCTCGAGACGACGTTCGCCGAGGAGACCGAGACGGATCTCTTCGGGGAACAGGCGGTGCTCTGCGGCGGAGCCACCGAGCTCGTGGTCAAGGGTTTCGAGACCCTGGTGGAAGCCGGTTACCAGCCCGAGGTCGCCTACTACGAGTGCCTGCACGAACTGAAACTCATCGTGGATCTGCTGCATGAAGGCGGCCTGACCAAGATGCACGAGTTCATCTCCGACACGGCCAAGTACGGCGACCTGACGCGCGGACCGCGGATCATCGACGACCGCGTCAAGAACGTCATGCGCAAAGTGCTGAAGGAAGTGCAGACCGGCAAGTTCGCCAGGCAGTGGATCGACGAGAGCGCGGCCGGCGGCAAGACCTATCAGAAGCTCCTCAAGCAGGACAAGGACCGGCAGATCGAGAAGGTCGGCAGTGCGCTGCGCGCGCGGATGCCGTGGTTGAACGAGACACGCACGTAAGGGTGCGACGCCGGAGAGATAGTCATGGCTCCCAATCCCGACCGAGTGTTGATCTTCGACACCACGCTGCGCGACGGCGAGCAGTCGCCCGGCTGCAGCATGACCCAGCCGGAAAAGCTGCGGGTCGCACGGCAGCTTGCCGAGCTCGGCGTGGATGTGATCGAGGCTGGCTTTCCGGCCGCCTCGCGCGGGGATTGGGAGAGCGTGACTGCGGTGGCCCGCGAGGTCCACGGCGCGACCGTCTGCGGCCTGGCCCGCTGTAACCGGGAAGACATCGAGCTGGCGGCGCGGGCGCTGAAAGAGGCGCCCCGGCACCGTATCCATGTTTTTCTGGCCACCAGCGCGATCCATCGGCAGTACAAACTCAACATGGCGCAGGAGGAAATCATCCGTACCGCCGTCGAGGGCGTACGCATCGCCAGCGGTCTGTGCGACGACGTGGAGTTCTCGCCGGAGGACGCCTCCCGCACGGAGCTCGAGTTCCTCGCACAGGTCGTGGAGGCGGCGATCGAGGCGGGAGCCAGCACGGTCAACATTCCGGACACGGTCGGCTACACCGTTCCGGATGAGTTCGCGGAGCTGTTCCGCTACTTGCGGAAAAACGTTCGCGGCATCGACGGCATAAGGCTGTCTGTGCACTGCCACGACGAACTCGGCATGGCGGTCGCGAACAGCCTCACGGCCGTCGTCGCGGGCGCGCGCCAGGTCGAATGCACCATCAACGGCATCGGCGAACGTGCGGGCAACTGCTCGCTCGAGGAAGTGGTGATGGCATTGAAGACGCGTGAAGCGTTCTTCAACGTCACCACAGGTATTCAGACGAACCGGCTGTACCCGACGTCACGGCTGGTCTCCAGCATCACCGGCATGCCGATCCCCCGTAACAAGGCGGTTGTCGGCGAGAATGCGTTCGCCCACGAGGCCGGCATTCATCAGCACGGAATGCTCAAGCATCATTCCACGTACGAGATCCTGCGCCCGGAGGATGTAGGCCTGTCGCGCAGCCACCTCGTCCTCGGCAAACACAGCGGCCGGCATGCCTTCCGGGATCGCGTCAAGGCGCTGGGCTTCGAGCTCGAGGAGCTCGAGCTCAATCGCGTGTTCGAGGAATTCAAGGCGCTCGCGGACAAGAAAAAAGAGCTCTTCGATGGGGATATCGAGGCGCTGGTGTTGCGTGCCGAAGGCGCGGCCAGCGGGCCGTGGAGCCTGCTCGATCTCAAGACAGTCGCTCACAGCAATATCCCTGCGCAGGCGGTCGTTCGCCTGCAGCACGCGGACGGCCGCAGCGTCGAGCGCACGTCCGAGGGCGACGGACCGGTGGATGCCGCGTTCAAGGCAATCGAAGCCGCCACCGGCATCAGTGTGATGTTGCGCAAGTTCGAGGTGCACGGCGTCACTGAAGGCGAGGACGCACAGGGCGAGGCTGTCGTTTACGTGGAGTACAATCAGCGCACCTATCGCGGCTCGAGCGTCAGCACGAACATCGTCGAGTCGAGCACGAAAGCGTTCCTCGAAGTCATCAATCGGATCGAGCTCTCGCAGGCGGGTACCCGCTTGCGTGAAGAGCGCGCCGGCGCCGCACAAGTGGCGCAGACCGCGGTCTAGGCGCGCTCGTCCAGCCAAGCGCACCTGGTGCAGGCCCATGCTTGAGCCAGATGCGAGCAAACCCCCGCAGGAGTTGTTTCATGCCCATTCCCGCCACGCAATTCATCTGGTTCAACGGCAAGCTCGTGCCTTGGGAAAAGGCCACGGTGCATGTGCTCTCGCATGCTCTGCATTACGGCTCGTCGGTATTCGAAGGCGTGCGCGCCTACGAGACACCCGGTGGGGTCGCTGTTTTCCGCCTGCGCGATCACACGCGAAGGCTGTATGACTCCGCGAAGATCTATCGGATCACCATCCCCTTCACGCCGGAGCAGATGAATGACGCCATCCGGCAGGTGCTGGCGAGTAACGGACTCGTTCGTGGCGCTTACATCCGTCCCGTCGCCTTTCGCGGCTACGGCGAGATCGGCGTATCCCCCAAGATCGAGCCTCCCACCGACGTTGCCGTCGCAGCATGGGAATGGGGCAAGTATCTCGGGCATGAGAGCGAAGAACAGGGTGTGGACGTGTGCGTCTCCTCTTGGCAGAGGGTCGCTCCCAACACTCTGCCCGCGCTTGCCAAAGCAGGCGGCAACTATCTCTCGAGCCAGCTCATCGGTGCCGAGGCGCGTCGCCTCGGTTTTGCGGAAGGCATCGGGCTGTCTACCGATGGCACCGTCAGCGAAGGGTCCGGCGAGAACATTTTCGTGGTCAAGGACGGCGTGCTGATGACGCCGGCGCTGGCGCACTCGGTGCTCGGAGGCCTCACGCGCGATACGGTCATGCGCCTTGCGAAGGAACGAGGTATCGAGGTTCGCGAGTGCGCGATCCCCCGGGAGCTTCTGTACATTGCCGATGAGGCGTTCTTTACGGGCACCGCGGTCGAGATCGCTCCGATTCGCTCGGTGGATCGGCTCACGGTGGGTGCGGGCAAGCGCGGACCCATCACGGAGACTTTGCAGAACGCCTTCTTCGGTCTATTCACGGGCAAGACCGTGGACAAGTGGGGCTGGCTCGACCACGTCGACATGGGCGTGCCCCGCGCCGCCGTGGCGGCGGGTTGAACGGCTGGCGATTCAAATCATGAAACCTGTGCCGCAAACGATGTTCGAGAAAGTCTGGGACCGCCACCTGGTGACGGCCGAGACTGCCGATACGCCGGCTGTACTGTATGTCGACCTCCACCTCGTCCACGAGGTCACCTCGCCGCAGGCGTTCGCTGTCCTGCGTGAGCGCGGCCTCCCGGTGCGCCGTACCGACCTCACTCTGGCGACGATGGATCACTCCACCCCTACCCGCACGGAGCAGGTCTTCGGGGGAGCGCCGATCTCGATCGACTCCGCGGCGAAGCAGGTGCGCGAGCTGGAAATCAACTGCGCCGCCTTCGGCGTGGAGCTCCTGGGTCTGCGGAGCGCCCAGCGCGGGATCGTGCATATCATCGGACCGGAGAGCGGCATCACGCAGCCGGGCAAGACCATCGTGTGCGGCGATAGCCATACCAGCACACATGGTGCTGTAGGAGCGCTGGCCTTCGGTATCGGCACAACCGAGGTGGGCCACGTTCTCGCCACGCAGTGCCTGTTGCAGAGAAAGGCACGCACATTCTCGATCAACGTGAGTGGCCGCCTGCGCCCCGGGGTCACCGCCAAAGACCTGATCCTGGGCATCATCGGCCAGATTGGCGTCGGAGGCAGTACGGGGCACGTCATCGAGTACCGCGGCGAAACCATTCGTGCGCTCGACATGGACGAGCGCATGACCGTTTGCAATATGTCGATCGAAGCAGGTGCGCGCGCAGGAATGATTGCGCCTGATGAGACGACGTACGCTTATCTCTCGGGTCGGCCACGTGCACCGCAGGGCGCGGACTGGGAGCGCGCCCTCGAGCAGTGGCAGCAACTGCCGACCGATGCCGGCGCGCGCTTCGACAGGGAAGTCGAGATCGACGCCGCCACCCTCGAGCCGATGATCACCTATGGTACGAACCCGGGCATGGTCATTCCCATCTCGGGCGTGATCCCGGTGAAAAGGGACGACCTGGCTTTCGAGAAATCATTGGCCTACATGGGCCTGGAAGCCGGAGCGGCGATCAAGGACCAGATCGTCAATGTCGTGTTCCTGGGAAGCTGCACGAACGCGCGGCTGTCCGACCTGCGCAGCGCCGCCAACCTGCTCCGCGGCCACAAGGTTGCCAAGGGCGTGCAGATGCTCGTCGTTCCCGGATCGCAGCAGGTCAAGAAGGATGCCGAGGCAGAAGGCCTACACAAAGTATTTCTCGAGGCTGGCGCCGAGTGGCGCGAGTCCGGATGCTCGATGTGCCTCGGCATGAATGGGGACTTGGTCGCCAAAGGCCAGTATTCCGTCAGCACCAGCAATCGCAACTTCGAGGGGCGCCAGGGCGTCGGCGCGCGAACGCTGCTTGCGAGCCCGCTGACGGCTGCCGCCTGCGCTGTGCGTGGGCGTGTCACGGACCCACGCGACTTGATGAACGGTTGAACACTGATGGAACCGATAAAGACTCTGCATTCCCGTACGGCCGTATTGCCGGCAGCGAACATCGATACGGACCAGATCATCCCCGCCCGCTTCCTCACAACGACCACACGTGAAGGACTCGGCCGCAATCTTTTCGCCGACTGGCGCTACGACGCTCAGGGCACGCCGCGGCCGGACTTCGTGCTCAACCGTCCGGAAGCGCAGGGTTGCCGCGTGCTCGTCGCCGGACGCAATCTCGGCTGCGGCTCCTCACGCGAACACGCTCCCTGGGCCCTCCTCGACTATGGCTTCCGTGCGGTGATCAGCACGGAGGTCGCCGATATCTTTCGCAGCAATTCTCTGAAGAACGGCCTCCTGCCTGTGGTGGTCGATGAGGCCACGAGCCGCTGGCTCATCGAGCACCCGGGTGCCGAAGTCACCATCGATCTGGACTCCACGACTCTGACACTGCCTACCGGCGAGCGGGTGCGGTTCCCGATCGAGGCGTTCTCGCGGTACTGCCTGTTGAACGGCATCGACGAGCTCGGATTTCTCCTCGGACGCGTGAGTGAGATTGAGGCATACGAGCGTCGCACATGAAGGCTCGTATAGCGGTTCTCGGCGGCGACGGCATTGGTCCGGAAGTCGTCGCTGAAGGCTTGCGCTGTCTGCGCGCGGTTGCGAAGTCGTTCGGTCACGAGATTGCGATGACGGAGCTGCCTTTTGGCGGCGTCGCCATCGACTCGCACGGCGATCCGCTTCCTTCCGAGACATTGCAGGGGTGCCTGCAAGCGGACGCGGTGCTACTGGGCGCGATTGGAGGCCCCAAGTGGTCGGCCCCGAACGCAAAAGTGCGTCCCGAGCAGGGTTTGCTGAAATTGCGCAAAGAGCTCGGGGTTTACGCGAACCTTCGGCCCGTGAAGGTGCAGCCTGCTCTGGTCAATGCAGCGACCCTCAAGCCGGAAATTCTCGAAGGCGTCGACCTCGTGTTCGTCCGCGAACTGACGGGCGGGATCTATTTCGGCGAAAAAAGGCGCGATGCCCATAGCGCAACGGACGTTTGCACCTACACGGTGCCGGAGATCGAGCGGATCACGCGCGTCGCCGCCCGGCTTGCGCAGCAGCGCCGCCGCAAACTGACGTCCATCGACAAGTCGAATGTTCTCGAGACATCGCGTCTGTGGCGCGAAGTGTGTGAGCGAGTCATGCGCGCGGAGTTTCCGGACGTGACACTGGAGCACATTCTGGTCGACGCGGCGGCCATGCACCTCATTCGGCGACCGCGGGACTTCGACGTGCTCGTGACGGAGAACATGTTCGGCGACATCCTGACGGATGAGGCGTCGATGCTGGCGGGATCGCTTGGGCTATCGCCCTCCGCATCTCTGGGCGAGGATAAGCGCGGGGTCTATGAGCCTATTCATGGATCGGCGCCGGACATCGCCGGCAAGGGGATTGCGAATCCTGTCGGCACGATCCTGAGTGTCGCGATGTTGCTGCGGCACTCGCTGGGGCTGAACGCCGAGGCCGAGGCCCTCGAGAGTGCCGTCACGCGGGCTATCGAGAACGGCGCGCGGACCCCGGACATCGCTGCCCAGGGCACGCGCGCGTTCTCTACACGAGAAGTAGGAGACGCGGTCCTCGCGCAGTTGTCCGCGGCCCCGTGAGGGCTCGCGCCGCGGACGATTTCGCACTCAGCCTGTGCGGTGACGACTCACCCTGCACCGCGCTCTTGTGAACTGGCGGGCCGGTCAGCCCGTAGTTCCCAGCCTCCGAGTCGGTACCTGGCCGGCCGCACCAGCCCGTTCCAGGCCTGCTGCCAGGTCCGCCTGAAGGTCCTCGAGCGCTTCGATTCCAACCGACAGCCGGAGCAGTCCGTCCGCCAAGCCGGCCTTGAGGCGCGCGGCCGGATCCATCGCGGCGTGCGTCATCGTGGCAGGGTGAGCAACGAGGCTTTCGACGCCACCCAGCGATTCGGCAAGCGAAAAGTACTCGAGCTCAGCGACGAATGCGCGCACGGCGTCGTGACCGCCTTCCAGCTCCAGGCTCACGATCGCGCCGAAACCGTTCTGTTGTCGACGGGCGATGTCATGACCCGGGTGGCTCGGCAGGCCGGGGTAATACACGCGCTTTACGCCAGTCTGCTCGTTCAGCCATTGCGCTAGGCCCATCGCATTGCGTCCGTGGTGATCGAGTCGAGCATGCAGGGTGCGCATTCCGCGCAAGGTCATGAAACTATCGAACGGCGCGCCGGTGACACCGAGACAGTTCGCCCACCAGACGAGCTGCTCGTGCAGCTTCGCCTCCTTGGCTACGACGGCGCCACCCACCACATCGCTGTGCCCGTTCAGATACTTTGTGGTCGAATGCAAGACCAGATCGGCACCGAGCGTGAGCGGCTGTTGCCACGCTGGTGACAGGAACGTGTTGTCCACGACGATCAGCGCGCCGCTGGCTTTTCCAAGAGCCGCGAAGGCTTCGATATCCGTGATACGCAGCAGGGGATTGCTGGGCGTCTCGATCCAGAGCAACGCAGTCGGTTTCGACAGCGCCGCGCGAACCGCGACCTCATCGCCGAAGTCCACGAACTCGACCTCGCGCTCGCCACGCTGTTGCCAGGCGTTGAACAAGCGATACGTGCCGCCATAACAATCATGTGGCGCGACGATCCGCCCTTTCGCGGGAATCAAATAGCCGACCAGCGTGATCGCGGCCATACCGGTTGCGGTCACCACGCCACCGACGCCGAGCTCCAATTCCGCGATCGCCGCACCCAGGAGGTCGCGGGTCGGATTGCCCGAACGAGTGTAGTCGTAGCTGCGTTTCTGGCCGAAACCCCGGAAAGCAAAAGTCGAGGTCAGGTGAATCGGCGGAACGACGCAACCCGTGGCGTCGTCGCACTCGAGGCCCGCGCGCACCGTCTGCGTGACCTGCCGCGGACGTGCGGACTTTGATTTTGGTTTCTGGCTCATGCGGCACTCCCGAGGGCCGCGGTGAATATTCCGCGCAATTGATCCGACTCCTTCAAAAAACCGTCATGCCCGTAAATAGAGGAAATTTCGTGCAGCTTCGCAACGGGCAGCCGCGCGGCGAGGCCGCGTAGGTCCGCGAGCGGTACGAGTTGGTCTTCACGGATGCCCACGATCGTCGTGGGCACGAAAATCCGCGTCGCATCCACCTCATGCAGGTCGATGGATTCCGACAGACACAGAACGGCTTCGGGCTTGTGACGGTCCGCAAAGTCGCTGCCGCGCGCGAAGAGATATTGTTCGACCGGAAACTCGAAGCGTTCGCCATTGCGAGCGGGTGCACCGTCAAAGCGCGCCGCAAACTCTTCCGAGCTTCTATACGTCGACATCGCCAGCGCACGGGCGAGCTGCAGGCCGTCTTTCCCACGTCCACACTCGACCGCAAAGCGGACGATCCGTCGCTGCACGCTGCGCCACGCGGTCGCCATGGGGTGCGTGCGATCCGCAGCGCCAATCACGATCAGGTGGCCCACCCATTCCGGATAACGCTCGCCAAAGGCCAGCGCAACCATGCCGCCGTATGAGCCTCCGACGATCGCACGCAGTGATTTGAGACCCAGGTTATTGAGCAGACGCACGAGCAGTTCGGCCTGGTCGTAAGTCGAAATGTTGGGAAACGGCCGGGAGGGATGGGCTCCTGCGGACTCTCCGGTGGGCCCGGTGGTGTCCGCGCTCCCGCCGAGGTAGTCGAAGCTCAACACTCGAAAGCGGTTCGCGTCCAGAGCGCGATCGGGGCCTACGACCTCGGACCACCAGCCCTGCTTGGAACCCTCGGTGCTGAAAACACGCCGGCTCGCAGAGATACCGCCCAAGGCACACACAACCGGAGCAGTTGCGGGCCCCGCCAGACGCCAGGCGATGCGCATCCCGGAAAGCCTGCCGCCATGATAAAGGGAGACTTCGCCGGGGACATCCAGAATGCCCTCCCGCACGCCCGCATCGGGGACGGGTGCGGGAACGGGCGCGAGCTGCGCTCTGGCGCTGACCGGGACGGCTTCGAGAGAGGCGTTCATGGAGGCTCCGCAAACCACTGGCACGGTCTCACCGTCCTGCTGCGGAGCGCCTGCCCTATGCGGGCAGGTTGTCGCGTCCATCCTCCCGCCGGCTTGAGAACGCCGCGCCAGAGGCCACGCATACCGCTCATCTGTCGGCCGCGAATCTTCGACATAAGTCAAAAAACGCGACCTGCAGGAGTTGGCACCTTTCCAGAGTGGTTAAGTCTGGCGGTTGCCCCGGCGTCTAAGGGCCTTATCCCTCAGCCGGTCTCGATGAGTAGGCGAAGTCTATGGGGTGCCTGCGCAACACGTCAAGCCGCGGCACGTGATGAACTTGGCAGCCCTGGCGGCCGCAGGCGCTGGCGTGCCGCGCGGGAATCATTGCCGCCGGGGATGAAAGGCAGCTGGCGCCGCTCCCGTCCTCGTGCTAATGTACTAGCGCGCTATTACATTGAGACGCCATGAAGACCCATCGAACGCTGAGCCCGCGCCAGGAGGCCCTCGCCGAGCGCAATCTGTGCATTGCGGTCGCCGCCCTGCGCACACCGGACGAGGTGCGTGCCTTCTTTCGCGACCTGTGCACCCCCGCGGAGCTGCAGGCGATGGCCGACCGATGGGCCGTGGTGGATTACCTGAAACGAGGTCTTCCCTACCGCGAGATTCACCGCCTCACCGGCGTGAGCGTCACGACGATTGGCCGCGTTGCGCGCTTTCTGGGCAACGGCAACGGTGGCTACGAAGTTGCGGCCCAAAGGATCGAGGAAGCCAAAGCCAATCCCCCTGTAAAGCGGCTGGAGGCAAGCCGGCATGGATGAGATGCGCCTGAAGCTCGCCGTGCAGAAGTCCGGCCGGCTGACCGAGCCGTCACTCGATCTGCTCACCCGTTGCGGATTGAAGCTCTCGCGGGGCAAGGATCAGCTCATCTGCGTGGGCGAGAACATGCCCCTGGACGTGCTGTTCGTGCGCGACGATGACATTCCCGATCTGGTGCAGGAGGACGTTTGCGATCTGGGACTCGTCGGTCTGAACGTCCTGGAGGAAAGTCGTCTCGAGCTCGCCTCGCGCGGTCTGCCCGCCCGATTCCAACAAGTGCGTACGCTCGATTTTGGACGCTGCCGTCTGTCCCTCGCAGTGCCGGACGGGGTCTCGTTTGAAGGAGCGAGCTCTCTGCGCGGCCGACGCATTGCCACCACTTATCCTTTCATGCTCGCGAGGTATCTGCGCGAGCGGGACATCGCCGCCGAGATCGTTACGCTCTCGGGCGCCGTCGAAATCGCGCCGCGTCTGGGCCGTGCCGATCTCATCTGCGATCTGGTCTCGACGGGCTCGACGCTGCTCGCCAATCACCTGCGCGAAGTCGAAACGGTATTGGAAAGCCACGCAGTGCTGATCCGCACCCCGCTCGAGCTGCCGCCTGACAAGGAAGACTGGGTGCAGCGGCTGCTGATGCGGGTCGAAGGCGTACAGCGCGTGCGCGAGAGCAAGTACATTATGCTCCACGCGCCCCGCTCGGCTCTGGCGGAAATCCGCAAACTGCTTCCCGGCAGCGAATCGCCGACCATCATTCCGCTCGAAGGCTTCCCCGACAAGGTGGCCATCCACGCGGTGTGCCGTGAGAACGTTTTCTGGGAAACCCTCGAGAGCCTGAAGAAGGCCGGTGCCAGCGCCCTCCTCGTGCTGCCCGTCGAAAAGATGCTGGCCTGACGCATGCGCATTCTGGAATGGACGCAGCTTACTCCGCGCGAGCGGCGCGCCGCGCTGGCACGGCCTTCACTCGCGGCGCGGGGGGATATCGCAGCCGTCGCGCTGGAGGTGATCGACGCGGTTCGTCAGCAAGGCGACGCGGCCCTGCGCGCCTATACGGAACGTTTCGATGGGGTGCTTCTCGACACGCTCGCTGTATCACGGTCGGAGTTTCACGAGGCTCGCAAGTCGCTCGGCACGGAGCAGCTGGCCGCTCTCGAACGAGCCATCGACAACGTGCACAAGTTCCATTCGGCGCAGGCCCCGCAGCCGTTCGCGATGGAAACGATGCCCGGGGTCCGCTGTGAGCGGATCATTCGGCCCATACAAGCAGTCGGCCTCTATGTGCCGGCGGGCTCCGCACCGCTCCCATCCGCGGTGGTCATGCTCGCTGTGCCAGCCCGAATTGCCGCGTGCCCTCGGCGGGTTCTCTGCACGCCACCCACCCGCGAGGGACGCGCCAACGCTGCCGTGCTGGTCGCGGCAGAGCTGTGCGGTATCGACACTGTTTTCAAAGTCGGCGGCGCGCAGGCCATTGCCGCCCTCGCCTATGGCACCAGCACCATTCCAAAAGTCGACAAGATCTTCGGCCCGGGGAACGCCTGGGTAACCGCTGCCAAGCAGCTGGTCGCGAATGATCCGGCCGGCGCGGCATGTGATCTCCCGGCCGGACCCTCCGAAGTGATGGTGATTGCCGATGAGGCCGCGCGCGCGGACTTCGTGGCGGCGGATCTGCTCGCGCAGGCCGAGCATGACGGGCAGGCACAGGCGATTCTCGTCACGCCGAGCCGGAACCTCGCCGCAGGTGCGGCGGCGGCCATCCAGACACAGCTTGGAAAACTCTCGCGACGCGCGATTCTCGACAAGTCGCTGGCCTCGAGCCGCTGCATTGTGGTGCCGGATCTCGAGACCGCGATCGATGTTGCCAACGAATACGCGGCCGAGCACCTCATTCTCGAGGTAGATGAACCACGCCAGTGGCTGCCGCGGATTCACAATGCGGGCTCCATCTTTCTCGGCGCCTGGTCGCCCGAACCGATGGGAGATTATTGCTCGGGAACCAACCATGTTCTGCCCACGTATGGTTACGCGCGGGCCTACAGCGGACTTTCGGTACTCGACTTCGTCAAGGGCGTCACCGTGCAGGAACTCACACCGGCGGGCTTGCGCTCGCTAGGTCCCGTGGCCGTGACACTTGCCCGTCTCGAGGGCCTCGATGCACATGCGAATGCGGTAATGTGCCGCCTCGACGTGCTTGCAGCGGAAGTGCCGCCTTCTGCCAGCGGGACTGGAGTTGGGGCATGAGTCGGGCCAGGGGAAGCTCATCCGAAAGTCCGAGCATGAGCTGGGTAAAGGAAATTGCGCGGCCAGACATACTCGCGTTGAAGGCTTATGACCATGCGGCGTGGGAACCCAGTCTCGAGCGCCTGCATGCGAATGAGCTGCCGTGGCGTCCGCACGGGGATGACTCGACCGGCGGCCTGAATCGTTATCCCGAGCCGCAGCCGCGTGCGTTGGTCCAGGCGCTCGCTACGTTGTATGGAGTGCCTCCCGAAGCGGTGCTCGTTGGACGCGGCAGTGACGAAGCCATCGATCTCCTCACTCGCTCCTTTTGTCGCGCGGGTCGCGATGCCGTGCTCGTGTGCCCGCCTACGTTTGGTATGTACGCCGTCAGTGCTCGAATCCAAGGCGCGGAGGTCATAACGGTACCGCTGCGCGCGGACGCCGATTGCGCGCTCGACGAGCGCGCCCTGCTGGAGCGATGCACGCCGGACGTGAAGATCGTGTTCCTTTGCTCGCCCAATAACCCGACGGGCAATCTCCTCGATGAGGAAGCCATTCTGCGCATCGCTCGTAAGCTCGCCGGGCGGGCCGTAGTGGTGGTGGACGAGGCGTATATCGAGTTTGCGGACACGCCGAGCCTGGCGCGTCATCTGCCAAAGCTGCCGCATCTCGCTATCCTACGGACGCTCTCCAAAGCTCACGGACTTGCCGGAGCGAGGTGTGGAACGCTCATCGCCGATCCGGAGGTCATCGCGCTCCTGCGCAAGGTCATTCCGCCATACGCAATCCCGCAGCTGACGATGGAAGCGGTGCTGAAGCAGCTCGAGCCGGCGACGCTCGCCAAATCGCGCGCTCAGGTGGCTGTCATTCGAGCGGAGCGCGAGCGGCTCATGGCCGCCCTGCCCGACCTCTCGCGTGTAGTTCGAGTCTGGCCGAGCGCCGCGAATTTCATCCTCGCCCAATTCTCCGACGCCGGTGCCGCTCTGCAGCTGGCGCGCGATACGCATCTGTTGGTTCGGGACGCTCGCGGCTATCCGGGTCTCGGCCAGGCATTGCGCATCACTGTGGGCACGGCGTCGCAAAACAACCGACTCCTGGAGGCCTGGCAATGAGCGCTGCCGCGGCTGTTTTATTCATCGACCGGGACGGGACGCTCGTCGAGGAGCCGCCCGACGAGCAGGTCGATACGCTCGAGAAAGTACGCTTTCTGCCGGGCGTGTTCGCGGCGCTGGCCGAGCTCAAGCGACGGGGTTACCGGTTCGTCATGGTCACCAACCAGGATGGACTGGGCACACCTTCGCTGCCGCACGCCGATTTCGCGAAGCCGCAACAATTCATCCTGGATGCCTTCAGCTCGCAGGGCATCGAGTTCGAGGCGATATTCGTCTGCCCGCATTTCAAGGCGGACGACTGCACGTGCCGCAAGCCCAGGACGGGACTCGTCGAGCAATACGTGCGCGACAGCGGACTGGATCTTTCGTCCAGCGCGGTCATCGGCGACCGGGATACCGACCTGCAGTTCGCTTCCAACCTGGGCGTGCGCGGGCTTCGGGTACGCCGCGAGGGGACCCAGGAGGAAACCTGGCCGGCAATCGTGCAGGCGCTCACGGCACGACGCGCTCATGTCGAGCGACGCACGAAAGAAACGAACATCGCTGTGCAGGTGAATCTCGACGCCACCGCGCCGATCCAGATCGCGACCGGCATCGGCTTCTTCGATCACATGCTCGAGCAACTGGCCAAGCACGGCGGCTTCTCGCTCGAGCTCACCTGCCGGGGCGATCTGCAGATCGACGAGCACCACACCGTCGAGGATTGCGCTCTCGCCCTCGGCGATGCACTGCGCCGCGCGCTCGGGTCCAAGGTCGGCATTGCGCGCTACGGATTTCTCCTGCCGATGGATGAGGCCCAGGCGCAAGTGGCAATCGACTTGTCGGGGCGGGCATTCGCGCAGTTCACGGGGCACTTCAATCGGGAAGCCGTAGGCGGCCTGCCGACGGAGCTCGTGCCCCACTTCTTCCGTTCGCTCGCCGAGTCGCTGGGAGCGGCTGTTCACGTGAGCGTCACCGGCGAGAACTCACATCACATGATCGAGGGCTGCTTCAAGAGCGTCGGTCGCGCCTTGCGGCAGGCGTTTCGACGCGAGAGCGAGGAATTGCCGAGCACCAAAGGGATGTTGTGATGGAAACCGTGATCATCGACAGCGGTGGCGCGAATCTCGCGTCTTTGCAATTTGCATTCGAGCGACTCGGTGCGCGTACGCACGTCAGCAACGACGCCCGCACCATCACTTCGGCTGCGCGCATCATTTTGCCCGGTGTTGGCGCGGCCGCGAATGCCATGCAGCGTCTGCGCAACTCAGGTCTGGCGGCTCTGCTGCCATCGCTCACGCAACCCGTGCTGGGCATCTGTCTCGGGATGCAGCTGTTGTTTCAGCGCTCCGAGGAAGGGTCGACCGACTGCCTGGGGATCCTGCCCGAAACCGTCCGCCGGCTGCAGCCGGCGCCCGGACTGCCGGTGCCGCACATGGGCTGGAATCAACTCAACCTGGTTCGCGACGACCCCTTGCTCGAAGGGATCGCGCCAAATGACTATGTCTATTTCGTCCATAGTTATGCGGTGCCGGTCGCCACCATGACTCTCGCGACGGCGGACTATGGCATTGCGGTCTCCGCCATGGTCCGCAAGGGCAACTTCTGGGGCGCGCAGTTCCATCCGGAGCGGTCGGCCGGCACGGGCGCACGCGTGCTCGCGAATTTTTTGAGGCTCGAGTGATGTTGCTGATTCCCGCGATCGATCTGCGTAACGGACGGTGCGTGCGTCTGTATCAGGGCGACTTCGGCGCCGAGACCCGCTATGAGCACGAGCCCCACGAGCTGCTGCTGCGTTATCGTGACTTCGGCGCTTCGTGGCTGCATGTAGTCGATCTGGATGGCGCGAAGGACGGCGTGCTTGCCAATCGCGCGGTCATCGTAGCCCTGGCCTCACAGAAAGCGGTGCGCCTGCAGGTGGGTGGTGGAGTGCGCTCCGCGGCTGTTATTGACGACTTGCTTCGCAACGGCGTTGAGCGCGTCGTGGTCGGCAGCGCTGCGGTGGAGCGACCCGATGAGGTCACTGGCTGGTTCGCGCGTTTTGGCGCGGAACGCATCTGCCTCGCGCTCGACATTCGGATGGATTCCGGCGGTGAGCCGCGAGTGCGCACACATGGCTGGACGGAAGGAACGGCGGTCAGCTTGTGGGAGGCCATCAGCCGTTTCCCGGCCGGCACCGTCAAACATGTTCTTTGCACGGACATCGAGCGCGACGGCGCGCTGTCCGGCCCCAATCTCAATCTGTACCGAACCGCGCTGTCCCGCTTTCCGCGCCTCGCCTGGCAGGCTTCCGGCGGCGTACGCAATGCGGCTGATCTGGCGGCTTTGGCCGAGATCGGCGTTGCCGCCGCAGTGAGCGGCAAAGCATTGTTGGAAGAGCGGATCACCCATGAGGAGCTGCAACCATTCTTGCCCGACGCATCATCCCCTGCCTCGACGTCCGCGAAGGACAAGTCGTAAAAGGCGTCCGTTTTCGCGATCACCGCGTGGTGGGCCACATCATGGAGCTCGCGGCGCGCTATCGCGACGAGGGAGCGGACGAGCTCGTCTTCTACGACATTACCGCGAGCCCTGAAGGGCGCTCCGTCGATCGCGAGTGGGTGAGCCGTGTTGCACGGGTGCTGGACATTCCCTTTTGCGTGGCCGGTGGCATCCGGTCCGTCGCCGATGCGGAAGAAATACTGAACGCGGGCGCGGAGAAGGTCTCGATCAATTCCCCCGCGCTCGCCAACCCGGGTCTCATAGATGCGTTGAGCGCTCGTTTTGGCTCGCAATGTATCGTTGTCGGGATCGACAGTCAGCTTACCGAACAGGGCTACCGCGCTTACCAGTTCACGGGTGATCCCGACCGAACGCGGGAGTCGGGGCGCGAAGTGCTTTCCTGGGTGCGGGAGGTGCAGGATCGTGGCGCAGGAGAGATCGTCCTCAACTGCATGGGAAGCGACGGCGTACGTCGCGGCTACGACGTCGAACAGCTGCGCAGCGTGCGGGAGATTTGCCAGGTGCCGCTCGTGGCTTCCGGCGGCGCCGGCTCTGCCGAGCACTTCACGGCGGTATTTACGCAAGCAGGTGTCGATGCCGCGCTTGCCGCAAGTGTGTTCCACTCGGGCGCCATCGCGATCCGCGATTTGAAGCGCGACTTGCGGTCGGCCGGCATCGAGGTGCGACCATGAGCCGGAAAGATGCCCCGCACCCTGGCGAGGTAGCCCGCTCCAATGAGGCCACGCGCTCGAGTGAGGCTGGCACCTCGAATGCGCCTACGGCCGCGGATGAGGGGGCCGGCATTTCTCTGAGCCCCTCCAACATCGAGCAGCTGGATTTCGCCAAGGGAGCTGGCCTGCTGCCGGTCGTCGTCCAACACGCCGGTACCGGGGCGGTACTGATGCTCGGCTACATGAACGGCGAGGCTTTGCGAGAGACGTTTTCCCGCCGTCACGTAGTGTTCTTCAGCCGCAGCAAGCAACGCCTATGGGAGAAAGGCGAGTCCTCGGGGCACTTCCTCGAGCTGGCCGGGATCCGCACTGACTGCGATCGTGACGCCCTCCTCGTTACCGCGTGGCCGCGGGGTCCGGTTTGCCACGTCGGCACTGCAACGTGCTTCGGAAACGACCCGGTCACTGCGGCCGAGCGCCTGGCGTTCCTAGGGACTCTCGAGAACGTTATTGCGCGCCGCGTCACCGAGCAGCCCGAAGGTAGCTACACCGCGCGCCTGTTTGCTCAAGGACCCAAGCGGATCGCACAGAAAGTGGGAGAGGAAGGTCTCGAGGTGGCACTCGCCGCGCTCGTCGAGACGGACGAAAAACTCATCGGTGAGTCAGCCGACCTCCTCTTTCATCTGCTGGTCATGCTCAAGAGTCGCAGCCTGCCCCTTGAACGAGTGGTCGCGGAGCTTCAGGCGCGTCACGCCAGGCCCCAGGGGTGAGCTGCGACGGGACGGCAGGCCAGCTTTACCGCGGAGCCAGAGCGCCCGCGCGCTTGTCTGCTTCGGCGGCTTCCTGATTACGACCGCGCACCCGCAACGAGTCGGCGATCAAGCGCCAGGCGGACGCCTGCGCGTGGGGATCCCCGGTGGCCAGAGCCAGCGCCTTATGGCCCATCCCATTGCCTTGCGCGGCGTTGCCTTCGCTCATGCGGATCTGGCCGAGCTCGATCCAAAGCAGCGGGTTTTCGGGCTCGATGCGCAGAGCGCGTTCGATAGTGGCCGCGGCGGGCTCGTAGTTACCGCTGCGCGCCAGGTTATGCGCCTGTGCAACCAGCGCGGAAGCCGCGGGCCCGAGCCGGAATTGCCTCGGGGGCGGCCGTGGAGGCTGCTCAGGGACGGCTGGTGGCGGCGTACCCGGTTGCGGCTCGGTCGTCCCCGGGGACGGTTGTGTTGTCGAAGGCGATGGTGACGGGGTCGACCCGGCGGTCGGAGCCCGAAAGAAAGAACACGCGGATAACAGGCTTGCAGTCGCGAGCAGCGATAAAAGAATGGAGTTGGAGCGCATGCCGGGATGATATCGCGTCAGGCAGCCCCGCGCGCCAGTTCACACGGCTCGGCAGCTACCTCAGTGGATGAGCTCGCGTATCCATTCGCCCGCACGCTCTACCATCGATTCGATTGCATTCCCGCCGCAGCCTGGCTTGGTGGGGAGTTGCGTGCCGATAGGCACAGCGATCGGCACCGCATCCTCGGAGCAGCCTTTCTCGACGCGCAATCCGCTCGAATACTCGATCCAGGTCTCCGCGAGCGACTCGGGCATGGGCGCATCCCATGAGGTGGTGCCCAGTCCGGCCATCAGGCGGGCCCAGATCGGCAGTGCGCCAGAGGAACCCGTGAAGCCCGTGGAGAGATTGTTGTCGTAACCGACCCAGACCACCGCCAGATGGCTTCCCGAGAAGCCGGCGAACCAATTGTCATGATAGTCCGATGACGTGCCGGATTTTCCGGCCACCACGAGCTCCGCCGGGAGGACGGCGCGGGCCGCACGCCCGGTACCTTTCTCCATCACCTGCTCCATCATGCGATCGAGCTCGTACACGACTTCCGGGGTAGCCACCGGCGTCACTTCCAGGGGAAACGCCTTGAGAGGCTTGCCGTCCACGCTGATAACCGTTCGCACCGCCCGTAGAGCCGTGCGGAAACCGCCGTTCGCGAGACCGTTGTAAAGCTGGGCTACTTCCATTGGCGTTACGTCGACCGCGCCCAACAACATTGCCGGCACCTGCGCCGGCAAGCGCTCCAGTCCAAAGCGCCCCAGTGTCTCGACGATTTTCGGGAGGCCGACATCCACGCCAATGCCGACCGTCGCAAGGTTCAAGGAGTCCGCGAGCGCGCGCACGACCGGCACGGGGCCATAAGTCTGCCTGGTGAAATTCTCTGGCCGCCACTCCTTGCCGTTCGCCAGCTTGATGGCGAGGGGAACGTCCTGTATCACGGTTGCGGCGTTGTACCGCCCCGTCTCGAGGGCCGTCAGATAGATGAAGGGCTTGACCAGCGACCCCATCGAACGCCTCGCGTCCAGCGCGCGATTGAAGCCGTCGTAGCCGACGTTACGGCTCCCGACAATCGCGATCACATCGCCGCTTTGGGGCGACGTTACGACCACAGCGCCTTCGAGCTTCGCGTTCGGATACTTTTTCTGGTGATCCAGCCGCGCGAGCTCCCGGTCCAGGGCCCGCTCGGCGTTATCCTGTGCACGGGGCTCGAGACTCGTGTAGATCCGCAAACCCGCTTCCGTCAGATCCGAATCGTGATAGTCCCGCCGCAGCGTCCGGCGCACGAAATCCAGATACGCCGGATAGTAGGCGCCCGAAGCGCGGGTGGTGACGCCGAGTGGTTTTTGCGCCGCCGCGCGCGCGTCCTCCGCTTTCACGATGCCCCGGTCCGCCATGAGCTTGAGCACCAGATCGCGGCGCACCCGCGCGCGATCGGTGTGTCGGCGCGGATCGTAATAAGACGGGCCGCGTACGACGGCCACGAGCAGCGCCACTTCCGACAGATCCAGCTCGGATAGCGGCTTGCCGAAGTAGAACTGGCTCGCCAGTCCGAAGCCGTGAATGGCGCGGCCGCCATCCTGGCCGAGGAAGATCTCGTTGATGTAGGCGTTCATGAGATCCGCCTTGCTGAAGTGCGCATCCAGGGCCACAGCCATGATGGCTTCACGGATCTTGCGGCCGAAGGTCTGCCGCGAATCGAGAAAATAGCTTTTGACGAGCTGCTGCGTCAGGGTGCTGCCGCCTTGCTCGATCTGGCCGGCGCGCACGTTCACCCACAGGGCGCGGGCGATCGCCGTGGGATCGACACCGTGATGCGAATAGAACTTGCGGTCCTCGACGCTCGCGAGGGCCTGCGGCAGCAGGGTCGGAACCTCCTGCGGCTGGACCACGATGCGGTCTTCGCCGTGAATCGGAAAGAT
>JAQGOC010000060.1 GCA_028293805.1 Gammaproteobacteria bacterium | reverse complement strand
GTGCTCGAGGCGGCCAGCGAAGAAGCGCTGCGCAAGACGCACGGTCGTTATTTTGACGACGTTGAGCACCTTTTGGCAGCTGCACTGGCAGTTTGAGCTCGCCTGCGCAGCGCAGCCAGCCCCAAATCGCTACCATACTGGCCTGAACGCCGAATACCCAGCAAGGGTAATTCTCAGTAGAATGAAGGCGACGCGCCCGTAGCTCAGCTGGATAGAGTGGCAGCCTCCGAAGCTGCAGGTCGTTGGTTCGAATCCAATCGGGCGCGCCACTTCCAAATGCAATATCCCACACCTTCCGTAATCCTAAGCTTTTGATTATGCTTAGGAAATCACGGCAGGGGTGCGTGCTCCGAATGGCAGGGCGCCACCCCATTTCAGGCCAGCGGCAGGTGATGTGGCCGCACGAGCATGTGCCAGTCCTGGTGCTCCTCCAGGATCATGGCAACCGCCGACGCGACGGCGGACTTGAACCCCGTGACGCTCGGCCCGCACGGGGAAGCGCTGCCCGATCGGCCGATCTCATCGACCGCGGTCTGCAGCTTCGTCGCAACACTCTCCGACGTGGCGTGCAGCCGATAGGCTTCGGACTGAGCTAGCGCGCCGTGCAACGAAGCGGCGAGCGCAGGAAAAAAGGTCGTCACGAGCGACAACCAGCGCGAGTGAATCAGCAAGTGCCCGAGCGCGCCAAGCGCCGTCAGTGCAAATAGCCAGCTCGTAACGCGATGCACCCGATGCAGCAGCGCATGCGAACGTATGGCGGTACGCACGTGATAGATCTTCTGCGCCTGCAGGATGCCCATCGACCACTGAGCGTAGGAAGCGATGAAATCCGGGTCGGCCCAGGCATCCGCGAGTAGCTCGCGGGTTCGCGCCTCGTTGATCCGGCACGCCCGCGCAATCTCGTCGGACGCGCGCAAGTGCTGCCCCGGATCCAGTACGCGCAGATACCAGTTGGGCTCGGCCTCGGGTTTCGTGAAATCGACCAGGGGTGCAATCAGCGGCAGATACGAGATCAGCTCAGCGGTGGTGCGCGCGCGCAGCCACTCACCCTGCCAATCGCTCCGACGCCCGCGCCAGAAGATCGTGCTCACCGTGGCGATGACGACTACTTCTGCCACGGCCCAGAACCCTGCGAAGGGATGCAAAGCGTGGCTGGCGCTGTCCCACCCCAGCGCGAGAGGCAGCATCGCGCACAACACGGCGAACGCGCTCAGCAGATAGATGGCCCAGAAGCCACTGCGATAACGGTGGCCGTAGCGGATGGCGCGTTGGTCGAACTCGCCACGGGCTCTCGCGAGCGAATCGATCATCGGCTGTAGCCGCTTCGGCGGAGCGGGCACCGGCGGAGCGACCGGTGATTCAAGATGCGCGCCGATGAGCAGCAGACGCTGAATGCTCTGATGCAGCGGCATGCGCGTGTCAGTCGAGAATCTCGTACGCCGTGGGAAAGATGGCTTGCCCTACGATTCCGAGGCTGCCGTCTCCGTAGTCGACCAGCCAATCGCCGGCTCGCCCGTTCAGTTTGGACTGGCCGTCGGCCAGCAGCACCGCAAAATCCTCTCGCATCTGTACGGTTAGCACCCTGGAGGGCAGGCTCATGTACGCGCCATCTTCACCCGCACGAGTCGGCGGCACCGGTCGGTACTTATCGTGAAACCGTGCCTTCGATACGCGCCAGTGTTCGCCGCCGGTGCCCGTGAGAATCGCATCGCCTGGTTTCGCCTGCACGAGGCCTTCGGGTGACTGCACCGTGCAGGCCTCCGCCGTGAAGCGAACCTGCACTTCGCGCTCGCGCTTCCGTCCGATGACACGCCGGGAATCGTTGTTGATCCCGCTTGAGTAACCGGGTTGCCCGCTTGATCGAAATAACGGCACAGGGGTTGGGCTCAACTTAAGCCCACCTGTGCGCGGCGGCTCTGGGTTTGCTCTGCGCGCTGTGCAGCCGGCGCGCGCAGCGCCTCTCGCACACGATCTCGCCACTCTCGCACGGTATGAGTCGCTTTGAGCTGTGAGGTGACTGAGTCGAGGAGGGATGCCGCCTCTTTCAGTAGTGCCGCGCGATGATTCGTATCGAGCAACGCCTGCACGTACAGCGCACTCGCGAGCCCGACTACCGCGTCTTGATCGCCATGATTACGTGCCATGAAGTCGCGACGAAGCTTCACCACGGGCTCCATGATCTGGCGTGCTTCGACGACGCGCTTCTGAGCAACGAGGGCGAGTGCGATGAGCGTCGATTGCCCGGCCTCGTCGAATTGATCGAATGTGGCGCTGGACGGCCAATGCTTGCGCGACTCGAGCGCCTGACGGGCGCTGTTCTCGCTCGCGGCGTAGTCGCCGAGCGTGAACTCCGCCCGGCCTTTGACGTTGTTGAGGTAGTAACCGGCCGCGGCTTTCCAGATTTCATGCAGGCCGCTTTGCGGCCTGAAATCGCGCATGCGGGGAACGTATTCTGCGCTGATGCGCAGCGCAGTCTGCGCATCGCCTCGGTACAGGGAGGCGGTTGCGTCACCGATTTTATTCAGATAATCGGCAAGCAAGGGCGCGACGCTGTCTTTCGGCTCGCTGCTGCGCAGGTTCGCAGCGTATTGCTTGATGTCGCCGCTCGTCTGCCCGGCCGCCGCGAAGTCGCCGATATCAGCTTGTCTGCGCGACAGTTCCAACATCCCTCGAAGCAGGGTCAGCAGGAGGCTGGCCCCACCTTTGCTGGCGCCGCGCAGGTCCCCTACCGTTTGTTGCATGTACCGCAACGAGTCCTGTGTCCGTCCCAACGACCAGGCTGCGTCCGCCAGGGACCATCGGGCCGCCGCCAGGTTGGCCATCGAGATGGTATTGCTGGAATCGAGCGTGAGCAGCGTCGCTTGGACGGCCGTTGCACGAAGAGCGAGCCTCAGTGCTTCCTCCGGTCGAAGTTCATCTAGCGCGAGCTGCGAGAGCGAGGACTGGATGAGCCCCTGGGCATAGAGCGCGGTGAGGTCGCCGGGCCGCAACGTCAGCACCTTGTCCGCCAGCCCGCCGGCGTCGACGCCGACTCGGCGGGCTTCGTCGTGGCGGCCCATGGTGATGAGCGTCGAAAGCAGCCACCCGCCTGCCTCGGTGTATTCATCGGCCATGTAGAGGTTTGTGAGATCCCGTGCGCCCAATTGTGCCGCGACCTCCATCGCCCGTTGGAACGTGGCGATCGGTTTCTCCCCCAGGTAGAAGTTGCCTTGTTGCTGATAGCCGAGCTGAACCAGGACCTCGACTTCCGTCTCGCGCACGGCGCGCGAAGCTTTGGGGTTCCGGGCCAGTGGACCGATCAAGTCGGCGGCGCGCTGTGCTGTCGGCAGCGCTGCCGGGTCCTGCCGCATGCTCAGGACGCGCGAGTGAGTGCTGATGGCCCGCGCCAGAGCGCTGGTAGTTTCTGCCGAACGATCCCCGTCACTCCGGAGCTTCTGAAGCAGCGCTTCGGATTCGGAAACCGCCGCGGTGGCGCCATCGAGATTGCCCATCCTGCGCGCTGCTCTTGCATACTGCAGCAGTGCCACCGCGCCTGTGCGCACGGTGGACGGGCCCTTGAGCTCCGCTGGCAGCGCGTGAAAGTAATCGGCTTCGCGTTTAGCGAGATTCGCCACCACGTCGAGGCGTCCGCTACTTGCCAGCTCGCGCGCGAAGTCGTCCGTGAGGTAGCCCAGCAGAGTTTCGGCTTGCACACGCGACTGCTGCGCGAGCCGTTCGGCTCGATGCGCACGCTGCGTACTCCAATAAGCAAACACTGCTGCCACGACCGCGCCCATAGCCAGCACGATACAGATGACCGCCACCTGACGCGCACGTACCAGGGCACGGCGTCCGGAGAGCTCGCGCTCGCGTTGCTCGGTCAGCAGGCGTTCGGTAGCTTCTCGCGCCTCCCGCTCATGCCGCAGGTCGCGGCTGCTCTTTACGACTCCGCACAGCACATCGTGAGTGAGCTCGACTCGGCGCACATCGAGCCGCTCCTCTATGCGCAGCAGGCGCCGGTTCACGAGCAGGGCCAGCGTGTCGGCCGCCGCCCCCACCGCAGCGAAACTTGCGCGCAGCCGCTCTTCGGCGATGTTCTCGCGAAACCCCGAGGCCGTGAGCAGGTCATCCTCAATGATGCGGCGCACAGCTGCGGGCTGATCGGCGAGCGCGCGCTCGTAGAAGTTGCTCAAGATGCTGGCATGCGAGCCTGCAAGCAGATCGAGCGAGATCTCGTCACGCCCCTGCGCAACGCGCGTGTCGTTCAGCTCGCGGCAGATCAGGCTGAGCAGTGAAGGTTCCACTTCCGCGTTCGCCAGCTCCGAGCCGCCCGCGACGAAGCGCACGATCGCGGCCGCCACTTCTTCCGACACAAGCCGTTTCCCGGGCCGCAGTACGGCTTGCAGCCCCTGGACGCCCGTCATAGGCGCGAGGCGCAACCGGTTCTGCGTAACGCTCGGCATTCCGGTCTTCAGGCCTTCGAGGGGGGCCAGGTAATCCTCGCGCAGCGCGATGAGCACGCGGTAATCGCTGCGCGCGAAGTCGAATCGCTCGGAGGTGGAGTCGTCCGCCTCGAGCTTCGCCTCCAACGATTGCGGCGGCCGGTTCTCAACCAGGTCGGCGAGGTCCGCGATGAAGCGCGCGGCGCGTGCGCGCCCGAGCTCATCCGCCTGGGCGAGCGTGAAGATCTCTTCGAACTGATCGAAGATCAGCAGCGGGATGAGCGTGTTGCCCGCTTCGTCCCGGAGCACATCGTCTCGGTGGTGCAGAAATTCCCAGAGCGACTCGCCTTGCGTAGCCACGCCTACCTGCGTCCACTCGCCGGAGCGACGCGCGGTGCGCGCGATGGCCTGTTTGATCTGCTCCGCAGGTTCCGGCGCCTCGTGGGAATAGCTTATACGCACGTACACCGGGCAGTAGCCCTGCCCGCGCAGCCGCGGCACGAGTCCCGCGCGAAGGATGGAGGTTTTGCCGAGCCCCGATTGCCCGAACAACACAGTCAGAAGCTTGCGCTGCACTCGCCGCGCGAGCTCAGCAACCTCATCCTCGCGGCCGTAGAAGTAGGCGCGCGTCTCCTCGGTGAAAGAGGCGAGCCCGAGCCAGGGATTGCGGTCGTCGACCGTAGGTGCGGCAGAATCGATCGCGGCGGCGCCGGCCAGCTCCGCGTTCACGATTGCCGGGCCCGCGTGAAGTCTCGCAGCCGCTCGGCAAATTCCGGCGTCATCCTGCCACCCGGGAGCTGCGTGAAATGGAGCGCCTTGAACTTATCGGGCACCAACGCCTCGGCCGCATTGGTCGCATCGATGGTGACGGGCAATATGAACAGTGCGCCGTCGGCCATGTTGCGCACGCGATCGATCGCGTAGCTCCACTCTCGGCGGAAATACGCCTCCAGGCGCCGCTGGGTCGTGGCCGACACCACCGGTATGAAATACGAGCAGCGCGCGATGTTGCGCTGGATCTTGCGGTCGTAGTCATCGCCGCCTTCCAGCCGGTCCGCATCGAACCACGTGGTGACGCCGGCCGCTTCGAGCTCGGCCTTGATCTGCTGCACGGCCGGCAGATCTTCGCGCGCATAGCTGATGAACACCGCGTTGTCGGGCATCTCCCGCGCCGGAGGCAGGAAGCGCGTGGGTCCAGTGCTTCGCGCGGCCAGTGCGGCGGGTTTGCGGCGCGCGGCCAGCCGTTCGTGCAGTTCATCCACGAACCGCTCTGCGCCCACGTAGATGCGCGTGCGAACGCTAACCTGCTGCAGGAACGACACGAGCCGCTCGTCCTGACTCGTGTGATCATCGGCCATGATTTCCCCGACGTCGCGCGGGTCCGACAGGCGCTGGCGCTTGGCCATGCGCAGGAACAGGCGCGCGAGCCAGTTGGTGAAATTGCTGCCAATGAACAGCAGATGGCTGTGCTCGAGCTCGTGAAACAGTTTCTCAGGCGCGAGGTGCTCGCTCTGCAAAGCGCAGATGAACTCCAGCAGATCTTCGTCGGATATCACATACGTCGGTGAAGCGGAGAGGCGTCCGAACAGGTGGTACACGACTGGCCGTTGCAGGCGGTCGCGCTCCGAGGGCAGATCAGCAACACGATTGGGCGAGTAGGACAACACTTCAGTGGAAGGCGCCCCGCCGAAGCGCTCCAGATTGATCGCGGTCTCGAGCAGCGGATCGAAAGTGGTGGAGACGAACAGGTCGAACTCGGGAATCGCCGCCAGACGCCGCAGCGCGCGTGGCGGCTCGAAGGCGGCGTCCTTGAGGATGCTGCGCAACCGCACGTAAGCCTCTTCACGCCGGCCGCGCGCGCCGAGAAACCAGCACACTACATCGTTGAGCGTATAGGGCTGCGGAAGCTGGCTCACGTCGACGTTGAGCCGGCGCGCGAGCTTCTCGGCGAGCCAGTCGTAGAGCAGGCACGGCCCGCGATCGGTCTCGACCTGCAGAAGCTCCGGCCCGATGATCGGAATGACGCGACGTTCTTCGATGAAGCTGATGAGGTCGTCCCAGGCGTCGTCATCCAGCACGGATGACGGCAGCTGGGTAATCGCGCTCGTGCTCAAGCGTGACTCTCGGCCACGCGCCTTGCGGCAGCGGCGCGTGACGTTGCAGGTTCTGACGAGCGGGATTTATTGTTGTATGGGCTCAATCGATGCCTGCGGCAGACAGGATCAGGCTAGCGCATTCGGTCCGTCACGATAGTGTCGGTTCAAGAGCAATCTGTCCAATGCTTTACGGCAGGGCAGGCTGGCCATGCGTAATCGTACGGGCCGGACCCGGCCGGAGATCTGGCGGCGGTGACTTCGTCACCGGCGAGCGCCGCGCGCGCGCATGAGCAGGACCGGACCGCCGCGAGCCCCTGACCGGCGACACGAAAGATCCGCCGCCGGCCCTTTTTCAGTGGTGCCGTTCCGAGGCTGCCAGGTCATCGATGAGCGAGATCAGGTTGGCCGGGCTGCCGGCCTTGCCGACGTCGGTCGCGTACTTGCCGCCGATCACGACGAAGGGCACGCCCTGGACCTGGTAGCGCTGCGTAAGCTGCTCCGCCCGCTGCAGGTTCGAATTCACCGAGAAAGAGTTCGCGGCCTTCGCGAAATCCTCGGCGCTGATGCCGTTGTCCTTGGCCCAGGCCTGCTGCAGCTTGAGCGTCTCATCGTCGCTGCTGGCGGCGAGCGGATTGTGCTGGTCCTGAATCGTCGCGAACGCCTTCTCGAACAGATCGGAACGGTTCAAGGCCTGCAGCGTGTAGAACAGCCGCGCATGCGCGCGATGCACCGGTCCCCACATCACCGGCACCCGCACGAAGTCGATGTAGCCGGGTTTGCTCTTCAACCAGCTCAGAAGGAACGGCTCCAGCGCGCGGCAATGAGGGCAGCCGAACCAGAACACTTCGACGACCTCCACCTTCCCGGGGGCCACGTTGGTGGGCTGCGCCGGCACCAGCGGATCGTAGTTCACGCCCGGCTTCCATTTGCCGCTGGGCAGCTGCGCATCCGCAGGCAGCGCGGCGAGATGCTCCAGGCTGACATCGCTGCGATCCGGCGGGCCACCGTCTTCGTCGCTGGCTTTCTCCTGCGCGGCGGTCGCCTGTGCCGTCTCACTCTCCGGCGTTACCGGCGCAGCCTGCTCAGGCTGCTGTGCAGCGGGCCGAGCCTGTTGCACCGGAGCGGCGGCATGTTGGTGCGACGTGGACGCATGCCCACAGCCACAGATAAGCAGAGCGAGGAGCGGTGTCAGAGCGAGCGGTCGGATCATCGGATGCCTCGATTGTTGGGTGGGCTTCGCCAGCGCGCACCGTCAGCGGGTGGCCGCAGGCCGTCCTCAGCGCATGCCTTGAACGTACGACGCCACGTTGCGAATGTCTTCGGGTGTCAGGCGCTTGGCTATGGTGAACATCATCACGCCATTGCGGCTCGCCTGGGCCGCATTGGCCCCCGTATAGCGTGCGCCGCTCGCGTAATCATTGAGTTGTTTCACTACGTAGACCGACTGCTGCGCTCGCACTGCCGGATATCCGGCGGCGAGGTTCCCACGACCGACCGGGCCGTGACAGGCGATGCACGCCGGGATATTCCGAGCCTTGTCACCGCGGCGATATAAGGCGCTGCCCGCCTTCCAGAAGGACGGATCCGCCTCTAGGCCCGCAACGGTCTGTGCCTCGTAATAGACGGCGAGGTCGCTGATGTCCTTGTCGCTCAAGCCACTTGCGAGCGGTTTCATGATGGGGTTGTCGCGCGTGCCGGCGCGGAACAGTCGCAGTTGCTCGGCGATGTACACCGCGCTCTGGCCCGCGAGCCGCGGCCATTCCGGGTTGGCGCTGTTGCCGTTCGGTCCGTGACAGGAGGAGCAGACCGCTGACTTGGTGGCGCCATCCTGAACCGAGCCGTCCGTAAAGGGCAGGGCAGGAGTTCCGGCGGCCGTCTGCGCATGCGCTGGGGAATGTGCCAGAGCCAATGCAACCGTTGCGGCCAGCGCGGCACAGCCGAGCCAACCGACTCTCATCGTCTTCGCCATTGTTTTCTTTCCGCTTCGTCCCATGGTGCGAGGGCGGCGAATTGTACACTACGCAAGTGCGCCAGCCTTTTGCCAGGTATTGGATATGAGTCGATTTCCCCGGGCCGAATTTCTCACCAGTGCGGCCGCGCCGGAGCAGTTCCCGGCCGACCGGGGAACGGAGGTTGCCTTCGTGGGCCGCTCCAATGCCGGCAAATCGACCGCGATCAATATGATCGTGCAGCACAAGGGATTGGCCCGCACCAGCAAGACCCCCGGCCGCACCCGCCTGCTCAATTTCTTCGAAGTGGGCCCGATGCAGCGTATCGTCGATCTGCCGGGCTACGGCTACGCCAGCGGCCCGGAAGCGGAGCGCCGCAGCTGGCGCCCCCTGATCGAAGCCTTGGCCGGCCGCAATTCATTGCGAGGGCTGTTCGTCATAGTGGACTCGAGACGCGGGATGGCGTTGGGGGATGACGCATTGCTCGATTGGGCGTCCCCCCACCATCGCGTCCATGTACTGCTGTCCAAAGCGGACAAGCTCAACAAGAGCGAAGCGGGGCAGGTATTGAAGAGCTCGGCAGCCGCGCTCCAAGGGCGGGGCACGGTGCAGCTGTTCTCGGCGTTGGCCAAGACGGGGGTGGACGAAGCGCAGCGAACGCTGGCGGAGTGGCTGCAAAAGACCCCACCGGCTTAAAAAAAACCCGATGACCTCTTGCGAGATCACCGGGTTCAGACTAACCCGGCACAGGTCTCGTGAACCGGGTCTACCCGCTCAGGGAGGGAAGCGGGGAGTGCAGTGCACTCGAGAAATTAGACGGATCACCTGTTGAGAAGTTCCGAAATATTTTCGACGAGAATTTCCAGCCAAATCAATGAATTGGATTTTAAGCTGTATCGTCGACGCTACAGAAACGTATACGTCGCGCCCAGCGTAAAGAGCTTGACTCCGTCCGTATGGTTCACGTCGAAGCGCTCATATTCGAGGCGTCCGGCGATACGTCCGAAATGGGCCTGAGCGCCCACCCCCCAGGCGAAGTTCGTGCCATGGTCCGACAAGGCGAACAGGCTCGGACTCGTCGTGTTACCGCTGAGTTGCCAGCGGGCGGCGCCCAACTTGCCATATATATCCAGGATCGGGAGCGGCAGCGGCAGAAATCCCACCGCGTAGGCGGCGAAGGCTTTCGCATCGGCATGAGCTCCGCCCAGACCGGCGAACTGCCGCGTCTCGCTGCCGAGGTCCAGGTAATTGACCTCGACCCCGAACGGACCGAGAGGGTGGAAGCCGAGGATGGCCTTCCAGGACGTATCGTTGATGTTCAGATTGTCGCCGAAGACGTTATCAACCTTGGCCCTCGTGATACCGGCACCGGCGTATAGGCCGAGCCCTTCGGCGTGGACCGCGCTCGCGACCAGCGCGAGCGTCGTGGCGAGCAGAAGCTTTCGCATGACTAACCTCCATGATTCCGTTTAGACGCGGATGCGAATATCAGGCGTCGCAAAAGAGCAACAAATAGCACGATATCCGACAAATGTACTGACTCGTGCTGTGGCTGGAAGTTCACAAGTTCGGCTGCTGCTGCGCCGGGAGCAGCGCGCCGCGTCGGTGAGGACCCCAGGTGAGCGCCTGGCAGCCCTAAACCCAAGCCGCAGACCTCCGAAAGTGCGGCGATCCGACCCAGCGGTACCACGCCGGTCGCTGTGCCCTCGGCCGAGCGGAGTCAGAGCCGCCATCGCGGCTGCTCAACGTAGGTGCTTCAGTGACCTCGCTCAGCGAAACCGTCCCTCGGGGGCTCGGGCAAGCGGGCCTGGCGAAGCCGACGCACAGCTGACGGAAGTGCTGTTACTAGTGAGCCTCGTCCCAGTTCGCCCCGGTGCCGAGGTCAATTCGCAGCGGCACTCGGAGTTCCGCCGCGTTCACCATGTGCTCGCGTATCCCGACGGAGACCGCTTCCGTGGCATCTTCGCGGACTTCAAGCACGAGCTCGTCGTGAACCTGCATGATGAGTCGCGCCGGGATGTCCTCACGCGTACACCAGGCGTCGACGGCGATCATGGCGCGCTTGATGATGTCCGCCGCGGTGCCCTGCATCGGCGCATTGATGGCGCTGCGCTCGGCATATTGTTGGGTTTGTTTGTTGCCCGAGCGAATATCCGGGAGGTAAAGACGCCGTCCGTACACGGTTTCGACATACCCCGTCTGGTGGGCGCGAGCGCGAGTCTCGTCCATGAAGCGCTTCACCCCGGGATAGCGTTGGAAATAACGCTCCACATATTTCTGTGCGGAGCCCCGATCAATCCCGAGCTGCCGTGCCAGACCAAAAGGCGACATTCCGTAGATGAGACCAAAGTTGATTGTCTTCGCGAGGCGCCGCTGATCGGCGGTGACCTCCGCGAGCGGCACACCGAAGACTTCCGCTGCGGTGGCCTCGTGCACGTCGCGATCCTCCGCGAAGGCCGCCAGCAGTCCCTCGTCGCCCGAGAGGTGCGCCATGATCCGCAACTCGATCTGCGAGTAATCCGCCGCCATCAACACATGGCCCGGGGGAGCCACGAACGCCTGCCGGATGCGGCGGCCCTCGGCGCGGCGAATCGGAATGTTCTGCAGGTTCGGATCGGCGGATGACAGCCGCCCCGTCTCGGCCACGGCCTGGTGAAAGGAGGTGTGAATACGCCCTGTGTGCTCGTAGATCTGCTCGGGCAGCTTGTCGGTATACGTGGATTTGAGTTTCGCCAGCGCGCGGTAGTCGAGCACGATCCGCGGCAGCGGATAGGACGCCGCGAGCTCTTCCAGGACATCTTCCGCCGTCGAGGGCTGCCCCGTGGGGGTCTTGCGCATGACGGGCAGCTGCAGCTTTTCGAAGAGAATCTGCTGGAGCTGCTTCGGGGACTCGATGTTGAACTCGGTGCCGGCCTCGCGGTGCGCCAGAGCCAACAGCTCCTGCAGCTTTCCCGCAATTTCCCGGCTCTGCGTGCGCAACAGGTCGCGGTCGACCAGCACGCCCCGATGCTCCATGCGCTGCAGCACCGGCACCAGCGGCTGCTCCAATTCCTCGTAGAGCCGCCGCAGCGCCGGAATGCTGGAGAGTCGCTCCCATAGCTCCCGATGCATGCAGAGTGTCACATCCGCATCCTCCGCGGCGTACTGCGCGGCCTTGTCCACCGGCACCTGGTTGAAAGTGAGCTGCTTCGCGCCCTTGCCGGCTAGCTCCTCGAAAGTGATCGTCCGCATACCGAGATAACACAGGGCCACCGAGTCCATGTCGTGGCGCGTTCCGACACTGTTCCACACGTAGGATTCGAGCATCGTGTCGAACCGCATTCCGGCGAGGTGGATGCCGTGGTTCGACAGCACGTGCGCATCGTACTTGAGATGGTGTCCGACTTTGCCGCGCTCCGGATCCTCTAAGACCGGTTTGAGCGCGGCGAGCACACGCTCACGATCGAGTTGTTCCGGCGCGCCGGCATAGTCGTGATGTAAGGGGACGTAAGCCGCGACTCCCGCCTCGATGCAGAACGAGACGCCGACGATCTCGGCCTTCATGTAATCGAGGCTCGTCGTCTCCGTGTCGAATGCGAACAGGTCCGCCGTACTGAGCGCAGTGATCCAGCGCTCTAGATCCGGCCATTGCGTAATGGTTTCGTAGCGCCGCTCGATTTTCGCGAGCGGATGCGCTTCCGCAGGTTCGGCAGGCGCGGCTCCCGCCCCGGCAGCGGCGCTAGCTGCTGCTGCGTTGCCACCCGGCTGTCCAATCGACGCACTCGGAGGGCCCTGCGGCGGCGGCATAGCATTCTCGCCATCGAGTTGTCGCAGCAACGAACGCAGCTCGTAGCGGGTGTAGAGCTCGCGCAGTCGCTCCGTATCCGGCGCGGCGAGCGCGAGCTCCTCGTGCGAGAGCGGCAAAGCGAGGCTTGTATGGATGGTGGCCAGCTTCCGGGACAGCTCCAGGGTCTCGCGACCCGCGCGCAGGTTCTCTCCCACCTTCCCGCTGATCTCCTGCGCATGCGCGACCAGGTTGTCGAGCGTGCCGTACTGGCCCAACCACTTGGCCGCGGTCTTGGGACCCACCTTTTCGATGCCGGGAATGTTATCCGAGCTGTCGCCGACCAAGGCTAGATAGTCAATGATCTGCTCGGGATAGACGTCGAACTTAGCCTTGACCCCGGCACGATCGAGCACGCTGTTGCTCATCGTGTTGATGAGCGTGATCGAGCCGTCCACGAGCTGCGCCATATCCTTATCGCTAGTCGAGATCAGCACGCTGTGTCCCGCGCGCGCCGCACGGCAGGCCAGCGTGCCGATCACGTCATCTGCCTCGACTCCCTCTTCGCGCAGGAGCGGCACTCCCTGGGCACGCAGGATCGCGAGCAGCGGTTCGATCTGCGAGCGCAGGTCATTCGGCATGGGCGGACGGTGCGCCTTGTATTGGGCGAACAGATCGTCGCGAAAGGTTTTGCCCGAGGCATCGAACACGACGGCGATGCGCTTCGGCTGATAGTCCTTTAGAAACTTCAGCAGCATGTTCAGTACGCCATGGACGGCGCCCGTCGGCTCGCCACGCGAATTGCTGAGCGGCGGCAGAGCGTGAAACGCCCTGTACACGTAGGAGGAGCCGTCGACTAAAACGAGATCGGGGGAAGTGGCCATGGGATGCAGTCAACTCGGGCGGCCCGTGAGTATAGCGGACTCACGCTGCCCGGCCCGGCGAGCTTATCCGGTACTCAGTTTCGGGGCGGCTGGGTGGTCGACGGCGCGTCGTCGCTGTTGTCCGCTCGCGGTTTGGTCGTGCCGGTCGGACCCGGCGAAGTCGGTTCCGGCGGCGGTTGGGGCGCCGACTCCTGAGGGCTGGGAACCGGTGCCGTTTGACCGCTTGGTGTCTGTGCCGGCGGCGTGGCCCTGGGGCCCGCCGGACGCGTGATGACTTTGGCGTTCTTGTCGGGCAGGACGAGCGGTCCTTTCTGGCCGCAACCCGCCGCGGCGATGCCTGCACTGGCGATGAGAATCCAACTCAGCCGTTTCATAAGTACATCGGCCTGCGATCGCGCAGAGCCAGCCAACCGCGCACCACCCGATAGATGATCCAGATCTCCAGCGCCACAAAGCCAGCGAAGAACAAGGGCACACCAACCAACACGATGAACAGCGGGAGCGTTACTGCTCCGATGACCACCACCCACAACAGAGCGAACCAGAAGGTGCGGATCTGCCAGCGGAAGTGCGATTCGAGGAACGTGCCGCGAACTGCGTCTCGACGCACGTAGTTCATGATCACGGCGACGATGGAGGGAATGCCGCAGACAAAGCTGCCTACGACCGTCGCCGCGGTGGTCAGGCCGATGAGGACCGAGAGCCCATGAAGGGCGTAGATCACGTGTGTATAGGTGATCAGCGATCCGTCGACCACGGGGGTGGCGCCAGCCGCGTTTGAGGTCAGGTCGTTCGCCATCGCTGCACCTCCAGCTCCTACTATGTATCGTTCCATTTGCGCTCGACCACCGCCATGGTGAGGCGCGACACGCAGACGAGCTTATCGCGCTCGTCGCGAATCTCGATGCTCCACACCTGGCTGCGGCCGCCGATGTGAAAAGGCCGTGCGGTTCCGGTCACGAGTCCAGAGGACGCGGGTCGCAAGTGGTTGGCATTGATTTCCTGCCCCACGCACATGTACTTCTCCGGGTCCACACACAGATTCGCGGCGAGGCTCCCCACCGTTTCCGCGAGTGCCACCGATGCGCCGCCGTGCAGGATTCCCATCGGCTGATGCGTATGCGAGTTGACCGGCATGGTCGCCCGCAGATAGTCAGGGCCAATCTCCGTCACACGAATGCCGATGCGTTCGGCTAGGGTATTGCGTGCCCGTTCCTGCAACTGCTCGGGTGTCGTTTCTGTGCGCCAGATAATCATGGGGGCGTAGTCTAGCCGGTCGGACGATTCGGCGTCGCCACCGCCACGCACGGCGCGGCCAAGGCAAGCGGGCTGGCCGCAGCCCGGTGAATAGCGCTTCCGGCCACGCTCATGTAATGGCAATCTGCAAGTTTCTGGTGCATGGAGCTTTTCCGATGACCGACTTTGCCTTTCCGCCGGCTACGGCGCCCAGTGCGGAGATTGCCGGCAGCCGCCAGCGCTTTCCGATTCATCGCATTTACTGCGTCGGCCGTAATTACGCCGACCACGTGCGGGAGATGGGCGGCGACAGCGAGCGCGAGCCGCCGGTGTTCTTCACCAAGCCGGCCGATGCGGTGGTGGCGAACGACGCCGCGATTCCGTATCCGCCGCGGACCTCCAATCTTCATCACGAGATCGAGCTCGTCGTAGCCATTGGCCGTGCCGGGCGCGACATCCAGCAGGATCGGGCGCTCGATCACGTCTTCGGTTATGCCGCCGGCAACGATCTCACCCGACGCGATCTGCAGGCCGCCTCGAAGCAGAAGGGATTGCCGTGGGATACGGCCAAGGGCTTCGACTGTTCCGCGCCGCTCGCGGCGATTCGCCCTGCCACGCGCGGGCACGTGGCAAAAGGAAGAATCTGGCTCGCGGTGAATGGCCAGTTGCGGCAGGAGTCGGATGTCAGCGAGATGCTGTGGGGTGTGCCCGAAGTCATCGCCGAGCTGTCGACCCTGTTCGAGCTCAAACCCGGCGATCTCATTTATACCGGCACACCCGCTGGTGTCGGCGTGCTGAAGCCAGGCGATCGGCTCGAGGGCGGAGTAGACGGGCTGGACGTCCTGCGCAGCACCATCACCGCACGATAATGGGGACATCAGCATCAAGCGCCGCCACCCGGCGCGAAGACGACGTAGGTCCATGAAGCTCTACACATACTTTCGCAGTTCCGCGGCGTTTCGCACGCGCATTGCGCTAAACCTCAAGGGAATAGTCTACGAATCGGTTGCCGTCGACTTGCGCGCGGCTGCCAGCGCGCATCGCAAGCCCGCATTCCTCGCTGTCAATCCGCAGGGACTCGTTCCCGCGTTGGAGCACGACGGCAGCACCATCGCCCAATCTCTGGCGATCATCGAATACCTCGATGAGACCCATCCAGACCCGCCGCTGCTGCCGAAATCGCCGGCGGACCGCGCCCAAGTGCGAGCCATGGCGCTGGCCATCGCGTGCGATATTCATCCGCTCAACAACCTGCGCGTGTTGAATTACCTTCGCTCGCCACTCGGCCAGGATGAAGATACCGTGAGCGCGTGGTATCGCCACTGGATCGCAGAGGGCTTCCGCGGCCTCGAAGAAGATGCGAAGCGCGTAAGCGGCGACCGCTGCCACATGTTCGGCACGACCATTACGGTCGCCGATGTGTGCCTCGTACCGCAGATGTATAACGCCCGGCGCTTCAAATGCGACGTCGAACCCTATCCGACTCTACGAGCTATCTGCGCCCACCTCGAATTTCTGCCCGCCTTCGCGAACGCCGCCCCGGAAGCGCAACCCGATGGGCAATAGGATCTCGCTCGAGAGGCTGGTCACAACGACCATCCGCCTCCGAGGGCTCGGAACGACATGACAGCTGCCTTGGGATAGCCACCCTGTTGATCCCGCTGATGCAGAAGGTCAGGCCGCCGAGCGCCCCTGCGCCGGATGCCCATTGACCGCGGGGACGTGTCAGCTCTTGAGCTTCGCCGCGACGCGTTTATAGGCCTCCCGGAAGGGAATGCCTTCCGTGACAACGAGGCGATTGGCTTCCTCCGCGGCGTGAATCGCGGGATCGAGCTTGATCCGCTCGGGTCGGAACCTCATCGCGTCGATGGCGGGCGGCAGGATGTCGAGTGTCTGCACGGCGAGGTCGATGCCGCGGAACAGTGGGAACTTCAGCAGCTGCAGGTCCCGCTGATAGCCTGAAGGCAGCTTCGCGCAAATGCTGAGCGCCTCGGTCAGACAGGCCTGCGCGCTGGCCGAGCGGCCGCGGATGAGCTCGAAAACGTCGGGATTGCGCTTCTGCGGCATGATCGAGGAGCCGGTCGTGAAAGCCTCCGGCAGCTCGAGAAAACCGAACTCCTGCGTGTAAAACAGAAGGGTGTCCGCCGCGAAGCGGCCGAGGTCCTGCATGAGAAGCGTGATCTCGAAAAGCAGCTGCGCCTCGGCCTTGCCGCGCGAAAGTTGTACGGCCGTGACCGGCTCCTGCGTGACGGTGTAACCGAGTTTGGCGCGAGTCGCCTCGCGGTCGATCGGCAGGCCGGGCGTACCGTAGCCTGCGGCGGAACCCAACGGGCTCTTGCCGGCACGAACTTGGATGTGGCGCAGGTTCTCGGCATCGTCCCGGACTTCAGCCGCAAATCCTCCGGCCCACAGAGGCACCGAGCTCGGCATCGCCTGCTGCATGTGAGTGTAGCCAGGAAGCACGGTGTTCGATTCGCGCGCGGCAAGCCGATCGAGTGCATCGGCAACGTTCGCCGCACCGGCACTCAGCTCATCGATCGCCTCGCGCAGGTACAGCCGAATCGCCGTGAGCACTTGATCGTTGCGCGAGCGACCCAGATGAACACGCCCACCCGCGGCGCCGATGCGTTCGGTCAGGCGTCGTTCCAATGCGGTCTGTCCGTCCTCGTCGGTCAGCTCTATATGCCACAAGCCCCGCGCGTGCTCGTCGCCTAGAGCGGCGAGGCCGGAGCGGATCGTCTCCAGGTCCTCGCTGGAGAGCAGCTTTTGTGCATTGAGCATTTCCGCGTGCGCGATCGATGCCCGCACATCGTGCCGCACCAGCCGCTCGTCGAGCGCATAGTCCTCACCGGCCGTGTAATTCAATACGCGGTCGTCCAGCGGAGCTCCCTTGTCCCAAAGGCGTGTCACGTCTCAACCACCGACTTGCGCGCTTTCCTGCTCAGCGGGCGTGAGAGCGTTGATGTCAGCGACAATCAGGGTCCCGGTGCCTTCGTTCGTGAAGACCTCGCCGAGAATCCCCTCGGGGGCCTTGTATGAGACGACATGAACCCGGCGCACGCCGCCGCGAATCGCATCTTCGATGGCTTTGGCCTTTGGCAGCATCCCGTCGAGGATGCGTCCCTCCTCGCGCAGCCGTTTGAGTCCAGGCAGATCGGTGTAGGAGATGAGCGAACCCGAATCTTCCACGTTGCCCAGAATGCCCGGGGCGCCCGTGCACAGAACCAGCTTTTCCGCGCCGAGCGCCGCGCCGATGGCGGCGGCGACGGTGTCGGCATTGATGTTGAGGAGAACGCCCTTGTCATCGGCGGACAGCGGGCTCACCACGGGCATGAGGCCATTGTCGAGCAGCTTGCGGATTACTGTCGCATCCACCGCATCGATGTCGCCAACGAAGCCGTAATCGACCATCTCGCCCTTCGGCCCGGTTTTCACCGGCGGCCGCTTGTGAGCGCGCACCAGCCCGGCATCGACGCCGCTGATTCCGACCGCGTCGATATCCAGATCGCGGCAGATTCCCAGAATGCGCGTGTTGATAAGACCATTCAGCACCATCGCGGTGACGTCGATCGAGTTCTGATCGGTCACGCGCCGGCCTTCCACCATCCGCGTCGGCAGGCCCAGTGCGTCGGATAACTCCGTGAGCTGCGGCCCGCCGCCATGAACCATCACGACGCGCACGCCGAAATAATGAAGAATGGCGATCTGCTCGATGAGGACGCGCGTGGACTCCGCGTCGGCGAACACCCCTCCGCCCGCTTTGACCACGAAGGTCTTGCCCTTGTACATGCGTATGTACGGGGCGGCGCTCTTCAGCGCGCGGATCGCGAGGGTCTGATCGCCTTTGTGCATGATCATTAGAATTCCTAAATTCCTTTCAACAGTTGATAGAGCACCGCCATCTGTACGACCAGGCGGTTGTAGGCCTCGTGTTGCACGACGCTGCGGGGGCTGTCCAGCACCTCGTCGGCAACGGCAGTATTACGCCGCACCGGCAGGCAGTGCATGAGGCGACAATCCATGGCCGTGCGAGCGAACCAGTCGTTGCGGACGCACCAGTTTGTCAGGGCGCTTCGCAAGCTCGCGTCGTTCTCGGCGTTGCCGTAGCAAGCAGTCGCGCCCCATTCTTTCGCATACACGATGTTAGCGCCCGCAAGCGCGTCGTCACGGTCCGTTGTCTCGCGGACCGACCCACCTGACAGTGCGGCGGCGCGCCGTGCCCTTTCCATGATCTCCGGCGGTAGCGCGAAGCCCTCCGGACGCAATACGACGACTTCCATGCCGCGGTATGCTGCCATGTGAACGGCAGCCGCAGGGACTGCGAGCGGCAGCGCGCGTGGATGGTACACCCATGAGAGCACGAACCGTCCGTTCCGGGGCACGCCGAGGTCGTCCATCGTCTTCCAGTCCGCGAGCGCCTGGCACGGATGGTTCATCGCCGATTCAAGGTTCACCAACGGCTTATCGACAAGAGAGGCCATGGCGTTGAACGTGGTCTCCGCCAGATCGTTCCTCAGATCCTTGCCGTCGGCGAACGCGCGGATGCCTAGAGCATCGCAGTATGAAGCGAGCACCGGTATGCCTTCGCGCACGTGTTCGGCCGCAGCGCCGCTCATCTGCACGCCGAGGCGCGTTTCGAGCTGCCAGGTGCCCTGCCCCGGCGTGATTACGAACGAATTGCCGCCGAGCCGCGCCATGCCGGCCTGAAACGAGGCGAGCGTTCGCAGCGAGGGATTGAAGAACACCAGGCCGAGGATCTTCCCCGCAAGCGCCTGCGGCTCAGGGTGTTTCTCCAGGCGGCGGGCGAGTTCGAGTAGCGCCACGACCTCGTCGCGCTCGAGATCGGCGAGGTCGAGAAAGCGCTTCATGCAGGCAAATCCGCCAAGGTGTCGCGCAGTATGTCGACGTGCTCTTCTTCCAGAATGAACGCCGGCAACAGCCGCAGCACGTTCGGATCGCTGGCGGTGCCGGCGAGAATCCCGCACTCGAGCAACTCGGCCTGGATCTCCTTGGCGGGCCGGCTCGTGCGCAGCCCGGTGAGGAAGCCTGCGCCCTGGTGGCCGGTGATCGGCCCCACGACGCAGGTCTCGCGAATGTAGCTACCCACACGCCGCACGCGCTCGAGCAGGTTCTCCGACTCGATCGCCTCGATGACCGCCTCCATCACCGCGCAGGCCATCGGGCCGCCGCCGAAAGTCGTTCCGAGCAGATCCAACTTCAACGCGGCGGACACCTTCGCCGTGGTCAACAGCGCTGCGCAGGGGAAGCCGTTCCCGAGCGCCTTCGCCGTGGTGATCATGTCCGGCATGACGCCATAGAGATTGGCGGCAAACGGATGTCCCGTTCGGCCGACGCCGCACTGAACTTCATCGAAAATCAACAGTGCGCCGACCTCGTCGCAACGGCGGCGCAGCGCTTCGAGGAAAGGCGCGCCCAGGTCGATGGCGCCCGCCAGGCCCTGCACCGGCTCGACGATCACCGCTGCCGTCTTGTCCGAGACGTGTTGATTGATCGCAGCGATGTCGCGCCGTGGAATGAAACTCACATCGAACGGAGCCCGCGGAAAGTTGTACCACTTGTGCATCGCTCCCCACGTGACCGCGCCAGCCGCAGCGGTGCGGCCGTGAAAGCCGCCCTCGATCGCCGCGATGTGCGGCCGGGAAGTCATGCGGAACGCCAGCTTCATGGCATTCTCGTTCGCCTCGGCGCCGCTGTTGACGAAAAACACGCTCGTGAAGTCGAGCTTCGAAAAGCGGACGAGCCGCTCCGCCGCGCGCACACGGACCTGCATCGGGACGGCATTCGTCTGGAAGTTGCAGGACTGCGCCTGCCTGGTGAGCGCCGCCGTCCAGCCGGGATGCCCATAACCGAGCGAGGCGACCGCGTGGCCGCCGTACAGATCGAGCACGCGCTCGCCTCTGCTGTTCATCAGCCACACGCCCTCGGCCGAAGCGACCTCGAGCGGGTATTGCGCAAATACCGGCGCGAGGTAGTCCCGTGCGGCTGTGCCGGGCAGTGCTGCTGGGAGTGCGTTATTCATGGCGTCTCGTTTCAAGTCCACCCGGGAGCCGGCGCCGTGAGACCCGAGTCCTCCGGCAAATCGAACATCCGGTTCATCCATTGCACGGCACCGCCGGCGGCACCTTTGTTTAGATTGTCGACCACGCACATTACGGCGACGGTACGGCCGTTGGCTGCCGCGGAAAGATGCGCATAGTTGCTCGTCGCCACTTCTTTGACGCGCGGAGCGCGCTCCGTGACGCGAATAAAAGGACAGTCGGCATAGAAATCGCGCAGAGCTGCCATGACTCGCGCGGTATCGAGCGGAGACTTGAGGGGTGCCTGCACGGTGACGTGAATGCCACGTGCATAGGGCCCCGAATGAGGAACGAACGCGAAGTCGGCTTCGACGCCCGTCGCGGCACGCGCGCAAGCCGCAATTTCCGGAGCGTGACGGTGCGACAGAGCGTTGTAGCTATAAAGATCGCTATGCCGGACGGGGTGGTGCGTTCCCTCGATCGGCTTTCGTCCCGCTCCGGTGCTGCCGGTTACACCGCTGACGAACAAAGTGGGGGGCACGAGTCCCAGTGCCAGCAGTGGAACACTGGCGAGCAGTGTTGCCGTTGCAAAGCAGCCCGGGTGGGCCACATGTGGTGTTGCCAGCTTTTTCAAGTGCTCGGGTACGGCGCACGTGAATTCGCCGAGGCGTCCGGGAGCGCCATGCGGGTGCTTATAGACCGCCTCATAGGCTTGCGCCGAGCTGTAGCGGAAATCCGCGGAGATATCGACCACTCGCGGGCGGGTCCCGGCCCCGGACGCAGCCTTCAGCAGCGAGTCGATCAGTGCCGCGGAAACGCCGTGGGGAGCCGCAGAGAACACCGCGGCCTGCGGCGTCTCGACGAGGAGCTTCTCAACGTCTGCTTGCGACTTGAACCGGGTCTGCGGGAAAGTGGCTGCAAGGTGGGGAAAGGCGTTACCGACGGGTTCGCCCGGCTGGCTATCCGACATCACGGCGGCAAGCTGGAATTGCGGATGACCGGCAATCAGGCGCAGCAGCTCGCCGGCGACATAGCCGGTACCGCCGAGAACGACCGTGGGAATCTTCGCGCTCATGGCGCCGGCGCTGCTTTCAGGCCGATTGCCTCGATAACACAGTCGCCGAGCGCCGCCCCATCGGTGATGGCGTTGAACGCCGCGACGCCCAGCTGTGTCGTGATGATTTCCACGCCCACCTGGTTATCGGTGGAGGGTCCCGTCACGACGCACGGCTCGATACCGAAGCGATCGCGCAGCAGTTTCACGCCACCCCAGGCTGCGACCGGATCGTTTGCGGAGAGAATGACTCCCGACAGCGCGGCGCGGATGTCCGGACACTCGAGAATGGCATCGACACCATAGGTGCCCAGGATACCGTCACCCAGTTCAAACACGATGACGTCCGGCTTTCCCGTGGAGAGCTCGGTCAGCATGGTGCGCGTGAGCGCCGGGCCGTTGACCTTCGTCGTGGTCACGATGCCCAGATCGGTGAAAATCGCCGAGCGGCGCGCGCCCGCATCCTCCATCGCCAGAATGTCGCGTCGCAGCGAAACGCCCGTCGCCTTGAATGCGTCGATGACGAGGCCCCGATGGCGCATGCGGCTGATGACCGCGCAGGCGGCTGCGGTTTTGCCGGCCTCCATGCAGGTCCCTGCTAGCGCGACGACCGGCACGCCGCGCGTATCGAGCTTCGCGCCGAAGTCGAGCGGCTTGTGACCGACCCGGGCCGGTACGCCGATGCGCTCGCCCAGGTAAGGGAAATGCAATACCACTCCCAGCACGCGGCAGTCGAACGGCTTGCCTTTGTCCGGGTTGATCGAATCACAGATGCCCAGCACGCCGCCGATGTTCAGCATCTGAATGATGTCGCCCGCCTGCAGCGAGGGGGGCACGTGGCCGGAGTATCCGAACAGCGCCTTGCGATGGCCGAGCGCACCCACGACGATGTCGCCTTTGCCGACCTTGGCCATGCGGCCGCTCGTCAGCTCGAGCGTGTTGTAGGTCGACTTGTTGTTGAGCACCTCAACGACCACGACGACGCCTTCCTCGGAAGGGATCTCCGCGGCGATGCGCACTTCATGGGACAGGCCGCAGGCCTGCGTGACCGAGGCGACCTTGTCGACGACCACGCTTCGCATTCCGTTGACCATCTCTAAGCGTCCTTCGCGTGTTCGCCGGCACGCCGGTGGAATACACCCGTGAGCGACACGATCTTTGAAAAGCCGAGCGCATCGGCGGGCGACCACTCGCCCACGGATTCGCCATAGACACCCTTGGATGCCGCCATGAGCGAGTAGGGCGATTCGACGCCCTCGATGAACAGATTTCCCGGCCGCAGCAGCAGGTGCACGTCGCCGGTTACCCGTTCCTGCGACGACAACAGCAGAGCCTCGATGTCCCGGCAGACGGGATCCAGCAGTTGCCCTTCGTGCACGAGATCTCCATACGGCTGTGCCACGAGCTCCTTGATGCGCTGCTGCCGGCCCGTCAGCACGAGCTTTTCGAGCTCACGGTGCGCGGTGAGAAGCGCCTCGGCCGCTGGAGCTTCAAATGCCACACGACCTTTCGTGCCGATGATCGTGTCACCGAGGTGGACGCCGCGGCCGATACCGAATGGCGCGACAACTGCCTCGAGCGCCTCGATCACCGCGACCGGCGACAAGGACCTGCCATCGAGGCCGGCCGGGCGGCCGTTCTTGAATGTGATGACATGACGCTCGGGCGCGCGCGGATTCGTGAACGCGTCGCGCGTGAGGACCCAGGCGTGGTCCGGGATGCTGCCGGCAGAGGTAAGCGTCTCTTTGCCGCCGATGGTGACGCCCCAGAGACCGCGGTTGATCGAATAGGCCGCGCCGAAAGGCGGGACCGGCAGGCCGCGCTTCTGCAGGTATTCGAGCTCCTCCTGTCTCTTGAACGCACGGTCGCGCACGGGTGCGATCACTTCGAGCTCCGGAGCCAGCGTTCGCAGGGCGACTTCGAAGCGCACCTGATCGTTGCCCGCGGCCGTGCAGCCGTGAGCTATGGAGTTGGTTCCGAGCTTGCGCGCCATGTGCGCAATGGTCTGTGCCTGCATGGCGCGTTCAGCGCCCACGCACAGCGGATACAGCTGGCCGCGCTTGACGTTTCCCATGATGAGGAAGCGCAGCACCTGCTCGAAGTAGTCCGCGCGAGCATCGATCTGGTGATGCTCCACCGCGCCCAGTGCTCGGGCACGTTCCTCGAGCGTTCGGGCGGCAGCCGCATCGATGCCGCCTGTATCGACGGTGACCGTAATGACCGGGCGGCCGTAGTTCTCTGCCACCCACGGCACGAGAAACGACGTGTCGAGCCCACCGGAATAGGCAAGAACAATGGGCTTGGCGCCCGCGGCGGCAGCGGTGTTGGGCATGATTTTCTCTACACTCGAAAGATCGCCTGCAGGCGGCTCACCAGCTCGTCCTGCGCGCGCGCATTGGCGGTTGCTATGAATATCGTGTCGTCGCCGGAAATCGTTCCGGCCACTTCCGGCCACTCGGCCTTGTCGATCGCGACGGCGACGCTCTGAGCCGCCCCGATCGTCGTCCTCAGCACTGTAAGCGACGGACCGGCACGCTTGAGGCCGCGCACGAACTGCGCCAGCATGCCGAAATCCCCGTTCGCGCGCGTCACCTCGTCCGGGGGCAGTACATACCGGCCGCTGGCCTTCAATACGCCCAGGTCGCGCAGATCCCGACTGATCGAGGATTGGGTCACCAGGTGCCCCTCCTTCTTCAGAAGCCGCACGAGATCTTCCTGCCGGCGCACGAGGCCGTCCCGCAGGATGCGCATAATCGCGCTCTGCCGTTCCATCTGTTGCGCGTCGGTCAGCACGGCCTGCATTCTATTCGCATAAACAAGCGCGTATTGTGCATATTCATGCACATGGCGTCAAGCGTCCGCCTGGCGCTACTTCTCGATGCTGTAGATCAGATCCGCGCCGCGTGCCTGTCCCACCTCCGTCCTGATGACCCAGTGATCCCCCAGGCTGTAGCGCAGCTTCAGTGTGTTGAGCTGCTGGGTCAGGCTGATTCCGTAGCTCACATACCACCGCGGCGCGAGATACCTTCCCAACACCAGTGACGTGTCGTTCGTCAGCAGGTCCGACTCGACGCCCACGTCCTGGATCCCGACACGCGATCCGAGCTGCTGCGCGAGAATGGCCCCGCCCTGCACCAGCGCCGCGTTTCCCGCCCCATTCTGCCGGGGCTGTGCCGTCGCCAGCGACCCGGACAGGATGAGCGAGACGATCTCCGACTGCGCCAGGGAAGGTTCGGAGAAGAAGGACAACCGAGGTTGGAGCAGCGTGCCGCGGACGTTCACGCCGGCAGTGACGTCCGGAAATTTCCGGATCGCGCGGATGTCGATGCCCGGGTCGTCGACCGGTCCGCCGGTGAAAATGAGCCGCCCGCGCTGGATGTCGAGGTTATGTGCATAGGCGGTGTACTTGCCTTCCTCCACCGAAAGCTCACCGGTCGCACGCGTGATTGCGTCGTATCCGCTGCGGACGGTGATGTTTCCTGTGAGTCGTCCCGTCAGTCCCGATGTCTGGATACTCACGTGATCGCCCAGAGACATGGTAACCGTACTGACTACCTCAAAGCGCTTCGCGGGATCCTCAACTGCATCTCCCACGAGTGCCTCGTCGGACGAAGCGCGGACGGCACCTGACAGGTCCTTGGGTTCGATCTTGGCGTTGGGTACCTTGACTCCGCCCAGGACTTCGATCCTGCGTCCGCGGACGTTGAATTCGAGATCCGGCGAGGCATCGATCTGCGCTTCGGGCACGTCCACTACGCGCAGATTCGTGCCCTTGAGAGTGAACTTTCCATAGGGCAGCGAGTCGCGCCACGCGAGTTGGCCGCCTGCCGTCGCGGTGCCCGAGCCAACGCGCGCGGTTCCGCTGAAATCCAGACCGTTGTCGGTGAGTCGCGCTTCCAGGCCGAGCTGCCGCAGCGCCAGGTTGACCTGATAGAAATCGATCTCCGCATCGGACACCTTGACCAGGCCGTTCATGCGCGGCGTGCCCAGTGTTCCCGCGATCTGTACGTCGACCGCGAGCTCGCCGGCAGCACGATCGATGTCCGGCAAGTAGAGGGAAACCAAGTTGAGCTCCGCGGTCTGCGCGTGGATCTCGCCCCGCACCGGCATGTTCCGCCACTGCGGGGCGCCGCGCTGCGCTTCGATATTTGCTTTGATCGTGCCGACCTCACCGTTTTCGAGCACGGCTGCGCCGGTGACGGCCATGCGCGATGCGTTCAAGGTCACCGTACCGGACCCGAGCGTGGTGTGCTCGATGCGATGGCTCAACAGTCTGTGCGAGAGCTGCGCGTCCGCGAGCTCCAGGCGCACCGTGCCCTGTACTGGATCCTGCCCGTTGGCGAAAACGCGTGCATTGATGTTGATGGTGCCCTGGTAATCCACTGACTGGGTCAACCCCGCCGTCAGAGTGTTGATGGGCAACTGATTCGCGGTGAGTGTGGCCGACCACTGGGCAGGGCTCCAGTTGCCATCGGCGCAAACGCTGGCGGGTGTCCCGACGAGGCACAGCCATTCGACCCGCGCCTCGGTCTGCGAAACCACGAGCCCTACCGGTCGTTCGAGCTCGAGGCGCAGGGGCTCATTGCCCCTGATGGTTAGAGCGTTGAGTTGTCCCCGGAAAATCCCCTTGGCGAACGCACCCGCCGCTTTGGCAGTTGCGGCCAGCCCAAGGGTATTGACGTCGAGACGCACACCATAGTTTGCTGGTCTTCCGCCAAGGGTGAAGGCAACACTCTGAAACGTCCGGTCCTGGTAAGTGAGGTTGCGCAGGCGCGCGTCGATTTTGGACTCGTGTTCCGGATGAGAATCGAAATCGATGGCGGCATCGAAGCCCTCGAGTGTGATGCCTTCGTGATGAATACCGCTGCCATGCGCCGTCGCGGCGATCATTGGATCCGCAAGCGTGCCGCGAACCGTACCCGAGGCTTTGATCTGCCCGCGGCTTTCGGGTGCGAGGAGACTGAGATCCTCGGCCGCAACCGCGAAGCGAAGGTCCACGTCCTGGTTGATACGGCCATCCAGGGCGAGACTCGTGCGCCCGAGCCCGACACGGACGTTGTCGAACGCCCACCCCGTCCCGGAGTAGAACACTTTACCGCCGCCGCTTGCCGCTGCCCCGCGCAGCCGCCCGCTCAAGCTCCCGAACTCCATCGTCATGGCGCCCTTGGGATCGAAGCTGTGTCCCGCAACGGCGAGCGTGAAATTCAGCTTGCCGGGCAGATCCGGGCGCAAGCCGGCCGGATCGATCCCGGTCGCCTGGCCCGCCATTTCCCAGCTATTCCCCGGTGACCAGGTCACCAGCCCGCTCAAACTCGCATGTCCCGTGAATAGGTCGACCTCCGCCCGCGTGTACGCGAAGTGATCCTTCGCGAGCGAACCGTCGACCTGCGCAGGCATGAGGGGCAGGTCACGCACTTTGGCCATGCCGTTCAAGTGAACGTCGTAAGGCTGTATCCCGCTGAGGGTGAAATCGCCGGACGGACTGTGGAAGGGAGCGTCCTTCCCGATGAGCGGCCAGCGAAAATCGCGCCAGCTACCGTGCAGGTCCAGACGCGGTCCGTTCTTTACGACCTCGATCGTGCCGCTGGCGGTAGCGCGGGCGCCGGAGGCGATGTGCCGCGCATCCATGTGCCTCGCCGTGAGAACGTGGTTGGCATAGTTGCCTGTAAATTCCGCCTGGAACAGCCCGGCGTGCAGCCCGGTTGGATTCGCGGGGCCGCTGCCACCGAAACCGGCGGCATTGCCTTGCAGCGCGAACTCGCCCGTGATGATTCCGAGCGGACCGCCAACGCCCCAGGAACGCAGATCGAAGTCGTGCACCACGGCGTCGCCGAGCCAATGCCAATGACTGGTGAGATCGAGCGCGCGGCCGGTAAAGTCCGCCCGGAACGGTGCGGTGGTGTGGGCTACGATGGCCACGGCGCTCAGATTTCCCTTGACCGTGCCGAATGCGGCCCATGCGGGCTGTCCCACGGGGCTCCAGTTGATATGGCCATCCAGATCGAGCGCGAAGGGATCGGCCGCTCGCAACACTCCTATTCCCGAAACGTGCGTGTCGCCCAGCTGCGCCTGGGCCTCGAAGAGTCGGATGGTACGATGGCGAATGCTGGCGGAGCCCACGATGTCCGTGGCCTCGAGATGGAAACCGCTGGGTACGAGGAGTCTGGCAACACCGATACGGGCATGTTCGGCGCTGACGATCAGCCAACGGGGTACAAACAGCGGCTCTCCGGGGACGGGAGGCTTCGTACGACGCTTTACCCGGATTTCGACACTGCCTATGAAGGCGTCGGGGGAACGAAGGGTCTGCCATAGCAGGGGTGCGAGCTTGACGTGGCCCTGGATATTTTCGATCCGCAGGTGAACGACATCGTGCTCGATTTCCAGCCGCTCGATCTGAATGCCGCGCGCAATGGTTCCGGTGGCATTCACGATCTCGAGCCGCGTGCCCCCGATCCGGCGCGGGATGTGGCGCACGATGAATTGGAAGCCGCCCTCCGTGAACACTATGTAATACACGGCCGCTGTCGGCGCCGCGATCGCGAGGAAGATGAGGAAGCCGGCGGTGAGGAGCAGCAGGCGGCGCATCGCTTACAGCTTGGGCGAAAAGTTGATGTGCAATCGTGGGCTTGCGCCGGGCCGCGAGAGCGGTTCCGCGACGTCGATACCCAGCGTCACGACGGGCAGGCGCACGCGAAACCCGACACCAACCGAATACTCGAGGGGGTCGCCCCAGCGATTGAAGGCGTTGCCGTAGTCGAAGAAGGTGGCGACCCCAAAGTTCCTCGGCAGATCGCGGATGACCTCGACCGTGCCGGTGATCAGATCCTTGCCGCCGACCTTGACGGACTGGCTATCGCACTGGCCGGTCGCGTTGATGATGGGGTTGCCCTGCGCATCCTTCCTGCAGACTGTCTGCGTCGGCGACAGCTCGTTATAGGCGAAGCCGCGCACGCTGTTGTCGCCGCCCGCGAAGAAGCGCATCACCGCGGGCAGCTGACTGAACCGCGACACGAGGCTCGCGCCGATCTCGTCGCGCAGGAGCAGGTGCCATTTCTGCCCCATGGGGAACACGCGCTCCGCCTGGATCTTCAGCTGGATGAAATTCGAATCCGAGCCGATCACGGAGTCCGAGCCGCGCAGCTCGGCAAAGAAGGGGTGCTGGAAGATGGGCTCCCCGAGATAGCCCTTGGGCACCGAGGCGATGTCGATGCCCGGGACGAGCAGCCGGTCGGTTTTCGTTCCCGCCGCGGATTCGCCGGTGGTTTTCATCGCGTTCGCGAACCACACGTACTGCCAGTTGTCCGCCACCTTGGTGATGCTCGGCCCGATCGACTCGGTTCGCGTGGTGACGTCCGCGAGCTGAAGCTGCTCGATCGTAGTCTGGAAAGTCAGATTCTCGACGGCGGGATCGCCGATGGGAATGATATAGCGGCTCTGCAGGTTGTAGCGCTCGATCTGCGAGGCCTCGACCTGAACGCTGAACCGATGTCCATGCGTGTTGAGCCTCCGGTTCTCCCACGTCAGCGTGCCGTGCACGCCGGTGTCGGTGGCGTAACCCGCGCCGAACGAGTAACGGTTGCGGCGACTCTTGTTGGCGTGAATGCTCACCGGTACGACATGTGCCTGGCGATCCGCCTCCCCGGGCAACACTTCCAGGTTGGTGAAATATTGCGCGTCATCGAGCGCAAACTGCGTGCGCAGGATCTGTGTCAGGTCGAAAGGCTCGTTTTCCTTATAACGCAGATAGCGGCGCACGAGCGCGTCGTTTACGGAAGTCTGACGGATGGTGGTCGCACCGAAGCGATACCGCTCGCCGGTCTCCATCTCGAGCGTCACGTTCGCCTTGTGGTTTTTCGGGTCGACGATGAGCTCGTTGCGGGTGAGCTTCGCGTCGAGATAACCATAGGTCGCGGCGGTCCGCTGCAGATCGGTCTTGATCCCCTCGTAGCTGGCGTGGCTCAGCCGGTCGCCGGCGTGCAGCGGCGGATTCGAAGTGATCCGCTGGAACAGGGGGTCGGTCGCTCCCGGGCCCCGCACCCGCACGTCGATTTTTTCGATGAGCACCGGCGTACCCGGGTCGATATCTATCCTGACCCGCCAGTCGCCGTGCTCCAGATCCGTGACGTCGGAATTCACCAGCGGCTCGTAGTAGCCGAACGGCTTCAGGGCGGCCTGCACCTCGCGCTCCACGCGGTTATGCAGCCGCTCGATGGTGTCGGCGCTGATGTCGGTACGCTGTTTGTACCGTTCGAAACTGAGATACGCGAGGACGTTCGTGCGTAGCTGGTCGTCGATTCCCCGGATCTCGACGTCGATGCTCGCGCTCGCGACGCGGAACGCAAGGAGGCACATCGCGGCTATCCAGGCCCGGCCGTGCCGTCGAGCCCGTATGGGGGAGGTGCGATGCGCCATCTAAGCGTGTGATTGGACGAAACCCAGGATTCTAGAGCCTCACGCGGGGAGTCGCTCGAAGCTCTTTAACAGAGTGCTACCGACGGCATCGGTTCCTCGCTCCGTCTTACGAAGTCCGAGCGTCCCTGAGGCCGCGCCGCTCAGGGCCACGCGCCGGCGTTGAGCTCGAACTGTGTTTCTCCGTTCGCAGTGCCCTGGAAATCGAAACGACGCTCAGCCAGGTACCCGGCCCCCGAACTCTCGAGCAGCAGCACCGTCGAGCATCGCGTTCCATAATCCGGGTGAACCACGAAGGGCGCGGAGAGCACGCGTTCCCATTCCGGCGTTATGCCTGTCTGCGGCAGTTCCTCATCCGCGGCCGCTGTGGCGCGGTCATCGAGGAGTGAGAAAAGCCCGGCTGACGATGCATGGGCTCCGTCGCTCAGCCAGGACTCGAACCGTCGGCGCACCCGACGCAGCTTCGGCCAGGGGGTGTCGAGGAATTCGTTCGAAAGTCCGTAGACCCCGGGCGGCAACGGCCGGGCGAAGCGCTGCGCGCGGTTCGAGGCGTACCAAAGCGAATCCCCGTCGGTGAGCAACAGATTGAAACCGGAATAGCTCGCCGCCGCCGGCTCGAGGCCGGCGAGAAAGTCTCCCGCGCGGGAAGCGGTCCGCAGGTAGCGGGGAATCAGGTCGCCGCGCGAAGGAGCGCCCTCGCGGGGCCGTTGGAGCTCGCGGAAGTTCGTGACAACCCCAAAGTGACGCCGGCTATCCAAGCCGAGCCAGGTTCCCTGGGCTCGCAGGTCCCGGCCGGCGATGATGTCGTCGGGCGGCGGCCACTTCGCGAGCGGCGCGGTGGGGCGTTCGTGAAACTCGTCGCGATTAGCGGCTACTACGAGGCGGTAACGCGGGTGCGCCTGCCAGGCTATGACGAGCAGGCACATGCTAGTTTCTGCGCACGGGCGCGCAACGCGCCCGAAAGAAACGCCTCGTGTGCATCGGCCGCTATCCCCGACCCTTCAGCCAGGTGGAGATGAGGCGGTAGGAGATGGAGTGCGAGGGCGGCACCAGCGCCAC
>JAQGOC010000035.1 GCA_028293805.1 Gammaproteobacteria bacterium | reverse complement strand
GCGCCTCGTGCTCCAGAAAGCGCAACGCAAGCTGGAGGCAGTGCCGCTCGCGGGTGTAGCGATCATCCGAGATACGCATGATGTTCTTCCAGGGTTGTCAGGCGGGCGCCTATTTTGGGAAAAATTTCCCAAAATACAACGTGGCTAAATTTGGTAAAAAAGCACCAAATACGGGGGACGCCGTGCGAGCGCACTCCGCTACGATGGGAGTCGGCAAGGAAAAGGAGAACAGGGGTCATGTTGTTGCATCGCGATATGGAAGAAGGGTTGCCCGGGGAAGTTGCGAGTCTGGCGGCCTCCTGGCTGCGCTCCGAGGCGTTCGAATCGCTGGTCGAGTTGAATGCGCAATGTCTGCAGTTATTGGCGGAGCAGGCACTGACACGTGAGGGACAAGGGAATCTGCTGCTGCGGCAGGTCGCCGACATCTGGCGGGCGCTCGATTCGAGTGCCCGGCGGCGCGCGGCGGCCTGTCCTTATCTGCTCGTCGATGCCGGATTTTCCGACTCGAGCCGCTGGCGTTGGGCGGATGGGCAGCACGTAAACGACGGAGCGCCCGCTTCCTACGCCTCGTTCTTTACTGTCCCGCGGGCGCCTGGCGTTGCGCGCCAGGTCTTCATTTATGCATGGCATCTCGCGCGCACGCAGAATGCCGCTGCACGACTGCTGCTGGGCATGCCGGCGCATTGCACTAACCTCATCGGCGCGTGCACCTTGCCGCAGATCCACGAGCTCGCCGAGCGGCATCCGGAATGGCTGAAGCCCCGGTGGCCGTCTCGCGTAAAGGTCTGGCGCGAGCTGCTGCTCGCGGCTGCATCGGGCGAAGGTGTCGCTCTCGAGCGCGCCCGCATGCACGGCCTGCAACTCCTCGCTGCCGATTCCCGCGCTGCCTCGATGCTGTTACCGGGAGGTCCTGCCGTGCCTTGAGCGGTCGTTGACCTGGCAGACAACAGGCGGCCCGCCATAGGGCCTCCTCGCTGAACGGCGCGTGAATTCGCTCGTTCAGGTCTGCGTCAGGCGACCTGAGAGATGCTGTATCCGCGGACGCACCAGTCCGTGGCGAAGCGGGAGACTCTCATGAAACGCGTTGCAGGTATCCTGGCCATCATGTCGGTTCTGGGTGGCTCTGCGGCTCTGGCGGACCCGCACTTCGATTGGGCTCATGAGCGCGGCGAGCAGTCCGGGCATCGGGATTGGCGGCAGGACGGTCGCTGGAGTCGGCACGACGACGATCGGGCCCCGCCTCGCGGGTTTTATCGAGACGACCACCGCCGCTTCGACTACCACCGCGAGCGCGACTCCGACCGCTACAACCGAATCGATGGCTACCGCTATGGCCGGATCGACGGCGATCGCTACGGTCCCGCCTATGACCGTTACGCGCGGCCGTATGGACGCTTCGATTTTCGACGCGGAGACCGTCTCCCCGTCGCGTACTACGGGCGGCCGTACGTGATCGACGACTATCGCGGATGCGGCCTGTATGCCCCGCCGCGCGGCTACCGCTGGGTGCGTGTTGATGAGAATGCCGTGCTCGCTGCCATTGCGACCGGCATCGTATTGGATGCGGTGTACCACGCCTTCTAGTCGAGATGGGGTGTTGCGCACCGATTGATTTCGCGCGTAGCGCGGTAGCGCAACACTCGGGTCGCACCGGTTTGATCGAGCTCCACGGCAGCATTACAGTCTGCCCGGATTTGAGCCGATCACTCCGGTGCGACGCCATGCCCCTCCCGCTTCTCGACCCTCCTCGTCTCCATCGATATTATGTAAAACGAGACCCTCCGCTGGGGTGACACTGCCCGGCAGGCGTTGTCCGTTTTTGACCGTCGACTGTCTCGCGCAGCGGTAGCGATGCCGTACCGCGTGTCGGATGATGCTTCCGAATCCTCACTGGAGCCACCGGCCATGAAGCAGGCGCTGATCGTCATCGATGTACAGGAGTCCTTTCGCAAGCGGCCGTATTGGCGGAGTGATGAGCTGCCCGCCTTCCTCGCGAACGTGCAGTCACTAGTCGACCTCTCCCTCAAGCGCGGTATCCCGATCCTTCAGGTATTTCACCAGGAGCTTACGGACGACGCGTCCGACGCCTTCTCCCGAAGCTCCGGCCTCGTGCGGCCGATGCATGAGCTTTCTTTGCGCGCCGACGCCGTTTTCCACAAGCACGTGCACTCCGCGATGTTTGCCGAAACCGCCGACGGCATCACGCTCGAGGATTGGTTGCGCCACCGTGGCGTGGAAGAGATCCTGGTGACCGGCATCCGCACCGAACAGTGCTGTGAAACGACGACACGTCATGCGTCGGATCTCGGATTCGCCGTGCGTTACGTGACCGACGCGACGCTCACTTTTCCGATGCAGGCACGTTCCGGCCGCGAATTCTCACCCGCCGAAATCCGCGAACACACCGAGCTCGTGCTCGAAGGGCGTTTCGCACGGGTCGTGACAACTGCCGAGGCTCTCAGATGAGACCTTCATGAGAGATGTTGTTTTCGCGTTGCTGCCTGAGGTGGTGCTGCTCGACTTGGCAGGCCCCTCCGACGCTTTCCGAAATGCCAACCAGAAGGTGCCGGACAGCTATCGGCTGCGCTTCGTTGCGCCTGCGCCCACCGTGCAGGCTGCGGGCGGACTGCAGCTCGGCGCACTCGAACCGCTGCCGTCACGGCTGCCGGATGGCGCGCTGGTCGTGCTCACCGGCGTTGCCGGCCCATCGATGCCGCTCGAGAAGCCAGAGACCAGGCGGTTGGTCGAGTGGTTGGCATCGGGCGTTACGCGAAACGGCCTACTGCTGTGCGTGTGTAGTGGAAGCGTGGTTGCCGCCAAGGCGGGCCTGCTCGCCGGGCGCGAGTGCACGACGCATTTTGAGCATATCGAAGAGCTGCGCAAAGTAGAGCCCCGGGCGCGCGTGCTCGACAATCGGATCTTTGTCGAAGACGGGCCTATATTCACCAGCGCGGGAGTAACCGCCGGCCTGGATCTCGCCCTGTACGTTATCGGACAGCAGCTCGGCCCCCGGGTTGCGGCGGAAGTGGCACGCTCGCTCGTTGTGTATTTACGGCGTTCGGGAAGCGACCCAGCCTTGTCGCCGTGGGTTGCCCACCGGAATCACCTCCACCGTGCCGTCCACAGGGTGCAGGACGCCGTTGTGCGTGACCCGACGGCTGCGTGGAGTTCGCGCGACCTCTCTGATGTCGCCTGCACGAGCTCGCGCAACCTAACCCGGCTTTTCGCGGAGCACGCGCATTGCTCACCCCTGGATTACGTGCAGCTCATCCGCTTTGCCTTTGCGAAGGAGCTCGTCACTCAGAGCAAGCTCGACCTCGAGAGCGTGGCGGCGAGGGCGGGATTTCGCTCGGCGCAACACCTGCGCCGCGTCTGGTCCCGCTGGGAAGCGCAGCCGCCGAGCGTCAGCAGGAACCTCCTTAGTGCAGCTCGAGTGAGTCGAGCAGATTGTGGAGAGCCTCCGGCGCCACGGGCTTGACCAGATGATGATCGATGCCCGCGTCGCGTGAGCGGCGGCGGTCCTCGTCCTGGCTGTATCCCGTGATCGCGATCAGAATGGCGCGGGCCGATTCGGGCTGCTCGCGCAGGCGCTCGGCGATCTCATACCCGTCCATCTCCGGCAATCCGATATCGAGAAACACGGCGTCGGGGTGATATTTCGCGGCTGCCGTCAACGCGGTGCGCCCGTCATAGGCGCACAGGACTTCATGCCCCCACAACTCGAGCAGCATCGACATGCTTTCGGCCGCATCCTTGTTGTCATCGATCACCATGAGGCGGCGCCGCCGCAGCGGCGGTCCCGTTGGTTCGGAAAGGGTGATCCCATTCATGGCCATCTCCTCGGAAAACAGAGGGAGCGTCACGACGAATTCGCTGCCGTAACCGGGTCCGGCGCTGGATGCCGTTACCGTCCCCCGGTGCAGGCTGACAATTCTATGCACAAGGGCCAGGCCAATACCCAGGCCGCCATCCGCCCGATCCAGGGGACGCTGCCCCTGTGTAAAGAGATCAAACACCCGGGGCAGCAGCTCGGCCGCGATGCCAATGCCATTGTCCCGGATGTGGATTTTGGCCTGGCCCGCCGCGGTCGCGACTTCCACTTCGATCCGTCCGCCGTCGGGCGTGTACTTCGCAGCATTATTCAGGAGGTTGACGAATACCTGCGTGAGCCGCGTGAGATCGCCCCTGATGCAGGCGGCCTGCCGCGGCGGTTTGAGATCCAGCGAGTGGCCTTTGGCGTCGATCAGCGGGCGTGCCGCCTCGACGGCGCGAGCGAAGACTGTCTCGAGCTCCAGCACCTCGTTCGACAGGCAGACACGGCCGCTGGTGATGCGGCTCACGTCGAGCAGCTCGTCGATGAGGCGCGTCAGGTGCTGCACCTGGCGATCGATGACCTCCGTGGCCTGCTGCGCGACGGGGTCGGTGAGCTTGCGCATGCGCAGGATGTCCACGGAAGTCTTCAGCGGCGCCAGCGGATTGCGCAACTCATGCGACAGCATCGCGAGAAATTCCTGCGTGCGCTGCCGCGACTCCTCGAGCTCCTCGAACTGTTTGCGCTCCGTGAGATCCCGGGTGATCTTGGCGAACCCACGCAGATTTCCCTCGAGGTCGTGTACCGCCGTAATGACGACGTTGGCCCAGAAACGACTGCCGTCCTTGCGGACCCGCCGTCCGTTGGTCTCGAGGCTGCCGTGTGCGATCGCCGTGTCGAGATCCTGCTGAGCCGCGCCGCGCCCCGCCGCGGCGGGATAAAAACAGGAGAAGTGTCGGCCGATGATCTCGGCCGCCGTATAGCCGATGATGCGCTCCGCCCCGAGATTCCAGCTCGCGACGCGCCCCTCGGTATCGAGCATGAAGATCGCGTACTCCTTCACTCCGTTGACGAGGAGGCGAAAGCGCTCTTCGCTGGAGCGCAGCGTCTCTTCATGACGGCGCCGCTCCGTGAGATCTCGGGTGATCTTGAGGAACCCCGTCAGCCGGCCGGTGGGGTCGCGCAGCGCGGTGATCACCACATCGGCCCAGAACCGTGTCCCGTCCTTGCGCAGGCGCCAGCCTTCCTGCTCGATGCGGCCCTGGCCGGCGGCAATCTTCAGTTCCTGCTCGGGCCAGTTACTGGCGATGGCCTCGGGAAGGTAGAAGCGAGAGAAGTGTTTTCCGATTATGTCCTCGGCTTTGTAGCCTTTGATGTTCTCGGCACCGGCGTTCCAGCTGGTGATGTGTCCGGCGACGTCCAGGGTGAAAACCGCGTAGTCCTTGACGCCCGCCACGATTTGCCCGAAGTGGCGGCGAATCGAGCTTTCCTCGCTCTCCTCGACAGTCTGCTGCTCGCGCGGCCGGCTATGTCCCATTGCTACGCAGTCCCGCGAAATGGCGCGTGTAGGGCGGTGGGTATCGGGAGAGGGCGGATTGGCCGGGATACCGGCAGGCCGGCCGCCAAACGGGCCCTTTGCATATGCCTGCGGGGCGGGGCTGGAGGGCCGCGGGGCGGCGCTGTCCAGGTTGCCTGTTCGTCAGCAAAGGGCCAGCTCGCAGCAGCCGCGGAAATCCATCGGGTTGCGCGACGCGCCTTCGGTATTCAGTTCCATGACTCACCCCCCTTGCTACGACAAAGATCCCCGCTTCCTCCTGCTCACGGAGAATGCCGAGTAGCATTTCTTGTGCCGCCTGCGCGAGCCCCCGCCCCGTGTATGCAACCGTATTACATATATCGCGCACGGCTGCCCTGTAATCCACGTTCTATAATGGCGCAGCCCGCGTCCAGGGCGGCCTCAACACCCCTGCGGCGCGACACCTCGGTTGGAACGCGTGTTCTGCCGTCATTGTCTCTTTCTTCTGGCCACGCATCTGAGAGTGAAAACCGCCATGCCGCAGCGGATCCGCAGCATTCTGGTCGCCAACCGTGGCGAGATCGCCATTCGCGTCATGCGGGCCGCGACCGAGCTCGGTCTGCGCACCATCGCGATCTACTCGCAGGAGGATCGCTTCTCCTTGCATCGGACCAAGTCGGATGAGGCCTACCTGGTAGGCCGCGACAAGGGGCCGGTCGAGGCTTATCTGTTCATCGACGACATCCTGCGTATCGCTCGCGAAGCCCGCGTCGATGCGATTCATCCGGGCTACGGCTTCCTGTCGGAAAATCCCGAATTCGCACGGGCCTGCGCGGCCGCGGGAATCGTCTTCATCGGTCCGACGCCGGAAACGATGCGAATGCTCGGTAACAAAGTGGCCGCTCGCAATCTCGCCACCTCTGCCGGCGTTCCGACGATGCCCGCCACGCCGCCATTGCCCCCGGGCATTGACGACTGCGCGCCGCTGGCGCGTGGCATCGGATACCCGGTGATGTTGAAGGCGAGTTGGGGTGGTGGCGGTCGCGGCATGCGCGTCGTTGAAGACGACGAGCAACTCGCCGAAGTGCTCCCGGTAGCGCGGCGAGAGGCGAAGGCCGCTTTCGGGAATGATGAGGTGTACCTGGAAAAGCTCGTGAGACGAGCGCGGCACATCGAGGTGCAGATACTCGGCGACAGCCATGGCGAGCTGGTGCATCTTTTCGAACGCGACTGCACGGTCCAGCGGCGCAACCAGAAAGTGGTAGAGCGTGCGCCCGCCGTGTTTCTCTCGGACCAGCAGCGCTCCGAGTTGTGTAGCGCCGCGCTCGCGATCGGCCGGGCTTCGCAGTACGTCAACGCCGGCACCGTCGAATTTCTGCAGGATGCGGACACCGGCAAGTTCTACTTCATCGAGGTGAATCCGCGGATCCAGGTCGAGCACACGGTCACCGAGTGTGCGACCGGCATCGACATCGTCAAGGCGCAGATCCGTATCGCGGGAGGTGCTCGGATCGGTACGGCAGAAAGCGGCGTGCCCGCGCAACAGGACATCCGCATCAGCGCTCACGCCCTGCAGTGCCGGATTACGACTGAAGACCCGGAAAACAACTTCATTCCCGACTACGGCAAGATGACTGCTTACCGCAGCCCCGCGGGCTTCGGCGTCCGTCTCGACGCAGGTACCGCCTATACGGGGGCGATCATTACGCGCTCGTACGATTCCCTGCTGGTCAAAGTGACCGCATGGGCTCCTACCCCGGAGGAGACGATCGCGCGCATGCATCGTGCGTTGTGGGAGTTCCGCATACGGGGCGTCGTCACCAACCTTCGCTTCCTCGATCAGGTCATTACCCATCCGCGTTTTGCGCACGGCGAGTACACGACACGCTTCATAGACGATACGCCGGAGCTGTTTCGTTGGCCGCGTAAGCAGGACCGCGCGACACGGATTCTCACGTATGTCGGCGAAACCATCGTCAACGGAAACGCCGAGACCAGGAGCCGCCAGCGGCCGGCCACGTTCGACCGCCCGAGACTGCCGCAAGCCACGTTGGCGGCGGCGTTGCCGGGCAGCAAGCAGAGACTCGACGAGCTCGGGCCGGAGCGGTTTGCGAAGTGGATGCTCGAGCAGCAGCGAGTCCTGATCACCGACACGACCATGCGGGACGCGCATCAATCGCTCCTCGCCACCCGCATGCGCACGATCGACATGACGGCGATCGCGCCGTACTACGCCGGTCTGCTGCCGCAGCTTTTCTCGGTGGAATGCTGGGGTGGCGCGACATTCGACGTCGCCATGCGGTTTCTCCGGGAGGATCCCTGGAAGCGCCTTGCGTCGCTGCGCGAGAGCATGCCGAACCTGCTCCTGCAGATGTTGTTGCGTTCCGCGAACGCCGTGGGCTATGCGAACTATCCGGACAACGTCGTGCGCTTCTTCGTCGCGCGCGCCGCCGAGCGCGGCATCGACGTGTTCCGGATCTTCGACTCGCTGAACTGGATCGAGAACATGCGCGTCTCCATCGATGCGGTTCTCGAGGCGGGGAAGCTTTGCGAGGCGGCGATCTGCTACACGGGGAACTTGAGCGATCCGCACGAGAAGAAGTACACGCTGGATTACTATCTGAAACTGGCGAGCAAGCTCAAAGCCGCGGGTACCCACGTGTTGGGGCTCAAGGACATGGGAGGGCTGTGCCGGCCGCACGCGGCCTTCACGCTGGTGAAGGCGCTGAAGGAGGAAATCGGCCTGCCCGTGCACTTCCACACGCACGATACGAGCGGGATCGCGGGAGCGAGCGTACTCGCCGCCATCGATGCGGGCGCCGATGCGGTCGATTGCGCCATCGATGCCATGAGCGGCCTTACTTCCCAGCCGAACTTCGGCTCGATTGTCGAAGCCCTGCGGCACGGGCCGCGGGATTCGGGCATCGATCCGGCCAATGTGCGCATGCTCTCATCCTATTGGGAGCAGGTGCGGAAGCTTTACGCCGCGTTCGAAAGTGACATTCGGGCGGGCGGATCCGAGGTGTACGTACACGGGATGCCGGGTGGCCAATATACGAACCTGCGCGAGCAGGCCCGCTCCCTCGGAATCGACGCGGCGCGCTGGCCCGAGGTGGCTCAAACGTATGCCGACGTGAACACCATGTTCGGCGACATCGTGAAAGTCACGCCGACTTCGAAGGTGGTCGGCGACATGGCTTTGATGATGGTCACCAGCGGTCTGACCAGTGAGAAAGTGCTCGACCCGCAGACGGAAGTCGCATTCCCCGAATCCGTCGTGCAACTTTTTCGCGGCGACCTCGGGCAGCCGTACGGCGGGTTCCCGGAAGCGCTCCAGCGCAAAGTCCTCAAAGGCGAGAAGCCCCTCACGCAACGGCCGGGTGCCGAGTTGCCACCGGCGGACCTTGCTGCCGAGCGCGCCAAGATCCAACAGAAGCTCCCGCGTCCGGTGACCGACGACGACCTCGCGTCCTACCTCATGTATCCCAAGGTGTGGATGGACTACGCCACCGATCGCTTGCAGTACGGCGATGTAGGTATTTTGCCGACAGAAGTTTTTTTCTACGGCATGGAGCAGGGTCAGGAGATCACGGTCGACATAGCACGCGGTAAGACGCTTATCGTGCGTCACGCCGCAACGAGCGAGTTGAACGAGGACGGCACACGCACCGTTTACTTCGAGCTCAACGGTGAGCCGCGGACGGTACGCGTGCCGGATCGCAGCCAGATACCGAAACGTCCTCCGCAGCGAAAAATTGAGCCCGCCAATCCCAGGCATGTCGGCGCTCCCATGCCGGGCACAATCGGCACCATCACTACGGTGGTTGGCCGCAAAGTCTCCCGCGGCGATGTCCTGCTGACGCTCGAAGCAATGAAAATGGAAACCGCCGTACGCGCCGAAATGGACGGCGAGGTTGCCGAACTGCTGGTCAAGCCGGGGCAGCAGGTGGATGCGAAAGATCTGCTGATAGTGCTTGCGTAATGAGCGCCCCGGTCCGGACCGTGACGTCTAGATTCCTACCGCCGCTTTGATCCGTGCGGCTGTAAGAGGAAGCTCGCGGAGGCGCTTGCCGATGGCGTCTGCAATTGCGTTGGCGAGGGCGGCGCTGGCAGGGCCTTGGGAGGCTTCGCCGCAACCCAGGAAAGGTTGGCCGGGGCGGTCGACGAGGTCGACGTCAACTCTGTTGGGAACAGAGTCAAACCGCAGGATGGGGTACGTCGACCAGTCGACGCACAGGATCCGGGTCTCGTCGAAGCTCACTGATTCGTAGAGCGTCCAGCTTATGGATTGCAGGATGCCGCCTTCGATCTGGTTGCGGATACCGTCCGGATTGACGACTTGGCCGGTGTCGACGGCAGCCACGATGCGTTGTACCCGTACCCGGCCGGTTTCGCGCTCGACCTCGAGTTCCAGTGCTATCGCGCAGTAGGCGGCGAGATTCTTGTAACGGGCGAAGCCGAAGCCGCATCCACGGCCGTTGCCGCCTTTTTGACGTGCGGCCCAGCCGAAGCGATCGGCCGCGGTCGTCACGACAGCGCGCGCCCGCGGATCATTGAGATGCTCCAAACGAAACGCCACCGGATCGCTGTGCGCGGCCAGAGCGAGTTCGTCCATGAAGCTCTCGATGGAGAAGACATTCATGTGAGCGCCGAGCGAGCGCAGGGCGGAGACGCGTATGGGCATGGACGGTATGAAGTGGTGTACGACCTTGGCACGAGGCAGTTCGTACAGCGGTATCGCATTTCGATCGCCCCCGCCCTCGGGCTGCGGGAGCGGCTTCGGAGGCGGAGGCGGAAAGGCGCGCGCCATGTGTTGGCCGGCGAGGAGTGAGCCGGCCGGCCCGGGTCGCGTCGAGTGCGTGTTGCTCCAGACGCCGTAGTCCCAGTCGGCGATCCGGCCCGATGAATCGAGCGAAGCATGCGCCTTCGTGATCATTGCGGGACCGAACGGCTCCCACGCGAATTCCTGCTCGCGCATCCACTGCACCCGGATCGGGTGTCCGGGGACCTGGCTCGCGATGAGGGCCGCATCGCCAGCCGCATCGTCGGCCCCGTTGTGGCCATAACACCCGGATCCCTCCACGTGAATGCAATGCACCTTCTCGGGCGCAAGGCCCAGCATTGCCGCGATCGCCTGCCTATCCGGGTAAACACCTTGAGTATGTGTCCACACAGTCAGCGATCCGTCTTGCAGTTGCGCAATGGCGCACGAAGGGCCCACCGACGCGTGTGCAAGGTAGGGGCGGGTGTAGGTAGCCTCCACTGCCGTCGCTGCGGCAGTCGAAGTCGACACGGGCTTTTCAAAAATCGTGAAGTCCTCGACGGGCAGGCTCAAGAGCGTTGCCGCGAGGTCTGCTTGCTTTGGAAGGGCGGGTCTCTCGCGCCATTGAGTGGCGACGGCCAGCGAGCGCATGGCCTTGATCGCCTGGTATTCCCGTTCCGCGACGACCGCCAGAAAGTTGCCATCGCGGACGATGCGCACCACCCCGGGCATGCGCTCGACCGCGCCGGTATCGACCGTGGCGAGTTGCGCACCGTAGCTCGGAGGGCGCACGACTCTCGCGTGCAACATTCCGGGGAGGCGCATGTCCTGCACATAGACGCTGCCGCCCGTCACCTTGCCCGGAATGTCGACCCGGGGTTGCGACCGGTTCATGATTCGGAAGCTGTCCGGGTCCTTCAGCTTCGAGTTGGGTTGGGCCTGGACGTGCAGCAGGGTGGGAGAGACGAGGTCGGCGTAGGAGAGCCGCGCCCCATTGGGAGCTATCACCGTCCCATTGGCGGCCTTCAGTTGATCCGCCGGCAGGTTCATGCGTCGCGCGGCTTCGCCGATCAGAATCTCGCGCGCCTGCGCGGCAGCATTCCGCAGGGCCGTGCCGCTGTCCTGAGTTGAATGGCTGCCGGCCGTATAACCCTCGTCCGCGGTCAGTGCGGTATCCGCGGTGATGAGCGTCAGGTGATTCAGCGGCACTTCCAACTCTTCGGCCGTCACCTGCAACAATGCTGTCTTGATCCCCTGGCCGAGCTCCGCTTTGCCGGTAAATGCCGTTGCCGACCCGTCGGCGTCGATACGGATCCACGCATCCAGGAACGGAGCGTTGGTCAGGCTCCCCGGCAGTTTGGGTGCGCCAGCAGACGTTTTGGCTCCGCCGGTCTCCTGCGACGAGGCGACCGGGAAAATCGTAAAGGTGACGATCAGCGCACCGGTCCCTTGCAGGACCGCGCGCCGGGATACGGAACGCCTGACGGAGGTATCCGCGCCGACGGCGGTCACGTGGAGCGTCCCGTGTCCACAGCAGTTTCGGGGGTCTGCATCAATTGCGCGGCCCGGCGCACCGCCCGCAGAATGCGCATATGCGTTCCGCAGCGGCACAGGTTCTGTTCGAGTTGGCGCCGGATTTCGGCGTCGGAGGTTTGCGGGTTTTTTTGAAGCAGCGCCTGCGCGCGCATCATCATTCCCGGGATGCAATAGCCGCACTGCGCCGCCTGCTCTTCGATAAAGGCGCGCTGCATCGGACCGGGTTTGTCGATGGAGCCGAGTCCCTCCACCGTCATGATCTCCTTACCTTGCAGCAGCAGGATAGGCACCACACAGGAAAGGACGGCCTCGCCATCCACCATCACGGTACAGGCTCCGCACTGCCCGAGTCCGCACCCATACTTTGCCGCGTTGAGCTGGAGATCCTCGCGAAGCACGTACAGCAACGGTGTGTCCGGCGCGGCGGCGACAGAATGAATTCGTCCGTTGACTTTGAGTTCCATCAGCAGAATTCTCCCGCGGGTACCGGTTGACTCAGCGGCGCCGCTCCGCTTCCTGCGCGTGGCGAATAGCCGTTTCGGTGTCGCTCCACAGCGGCTTGGCGGCAAAGCGCGATCGAAGGTAGGTCAGCAACGCCAGCAGCTGGGGATCCGACAGGGTATGCGCAAACCCCGGCATGATCGGCATGGGTGCCTCGCCAGCCGCGGGAAGTCCCTCGAGCACGACGTGGAGAAGGTTCGTCGGGTCTTCGCCGCTCACGCCAATGCTGAGCGCAAGATCGATGCCGCCAAACGGCAGTGGGCGACCTGACTCATGGCAGACGGCACAGGCAGCGGTGTAGAGGGTCGCCCCAACATTGTCAGGTTGTGCTGCGACCGGCGGCGCTACTTTGCGGGTGGCGAGACCTTCTGCATGCCGAACCCGTTCCGGTGTCGGCTGCCCCATCAAGGAGATCACGTAGGCCGCCATGGCCTGAACGTCGGTTTCCGGCACGCCCGCCATGTTCTCGACTACCGGCGTCATCGGGCCGCGCGCGACGCCGTGGAGCGCATGCCAACCGTTGCGCAAATAAAACTGCAGCGTGTTCGCCTCCCAGGGCACCGGCGACTGCGACGCCGAGTTGATCGCGTAGGCATGCCAGTTCTCACTCTCGCCACCGCCGAAGTGTTGGTCCTTCTTCTCCGCGCCCAGCAGGTTACGGGGCGTATGGCAGGCGCCGCAGTGAGCGAGCCCTTCAGCGAGGTAGGCGCCGCGGTTCCAGGTCTCATCGTGGCTCCTGTCCTGACGGTAGCGCCCTTGCCGGAAGAACAGGAGCTTCCAGCCGGCCAGCAGCGGGCGAAAGTTCAGCGGGAAGTCGAGCTCGTTGGGATGCGCCGGGACCCGGACCGGCTGGCGCGTCATCAGATAGGCGTACAGCGATTTCACATCTTCATCGCGAAGCAGCGTGAAATGGTCATAGGGGAATGCGGGATAGAGATCGCGGCCTTTGCGATCCACACCTGCGCGCATCGCGCGCTCGAACGCGGCCAGCGACCATTGCCCGATGCCTGTCAGGGGATCGGGAGTGATATTGGTCGAGTAGATCGTACCGAAGGGCGTCGGTATCGCCCGCCCGCCGGCAAAAACACGGCCGTCAGCCGCGGTATGACAGGTGACGCATTCGCCGAGTGCGGCCAGCTGCGCTCCGCGTAGGACCACAGCATGGTCGAAGGCGCTCGCTGTGGGCGGCTCAACGGGATCGATGGACGAATGCCATGCGAATGCGAAAAAGAGTGCGCTCACGACCGCAAGCGTGACGATGACGCCCACGGTGATCCGGGCGAACCTTGATGCGAAGCTCATCTGAAGTCGTCTCTGTCGCATGCGGTAGCAGCGGCCGTGCCCGCCGCAATACCACCGTGCCACCCAGAGCCGTCAGCAGATGAGCGCGAGACAGGCGAACGGGGCGCCGCCTGTGCGCCGCTCCTAAAGCGCGTCTTTCAGCGCGATATTCGCATCCGCGAGCTTGTCGAGATTCGGCCGGGCGCGCGCGGCGATGAGCTTGCGGGCGGCCATCTGGTCCTTCGGGCTATTCACGCTGTCGATCGCGATCAGCTCGCCGTCGCGCAGATAGCAGGTGCTGAAGCTCCGGGAAGAGGGATTGCCTCGCGTCACCACGGTGTCGTGGCCCTGGCAGATGCCCACGATGATCATCTTCAGGTCGTACTGATCCGACCAGAACCAGGGCACTTTGTGATGCGCCGTCGGCGTTCCCAGAAGATTGAGCGCCGCGGTGGTGGCCTGCTCGAACGCGTTGTCGACCGATTCGAGCCGCAGCCGGCGCCCGTAATGCAGATTCGGGTGATGCGTGCAGTCGCCCGCGGCGTAGATCACGGGATCCGAGGTCCGGCAATTCTCGTCTACGGTGATGCCGTTCGAGCATTCGATTCCGGCGGCGACCGCCAGCTCGTCGACAGGCAATACGCCTACTCCGACGATCACCACGTCGGCCGGATGCTCCGCGCCGTCTTCGGTGAGCACGGAACGTATGCGACGGGATTGAGAGTCTCCCGCGAGTGCGCGAACCCGTGCATTGCAAATGATCCGCACACCGTGACGGGCGTGCTCCGTTTCGTAGAACGAAGAGATCTCGCAGCAGGTGACCCGATTCATCACGCGCTCGGCCATCTCGAGCACCGTGACATCCATACCGAGCTCGCGCGCGGTCGCGGCGACCTCCAGTCCGATATACCCGCCGCCCACGATGACGAGACGTCGCCCGGGCCCAAAATCCGCCCGAATACGCTCGACATCGCCAATGGTGCGCAGAAAATGCACTCCGGCCAGATCCGCGCCGGGTGCGGTGAGCTGGCGGGGGCGGCTGCCGGTAGCGAGGAGAAGTGCGTCGTAGGCCAGCGTCGAGCCGTCGTCGAGACGGAGGCGCTGCTCGCGCCTCGCGATTTCCTCGACGCGTCGCCCGAGGTGCGTCTCTACCGAATGGTCCCCATAGAACTGGTCCGGGCGAATCATCAGCCGGTCGCGCTCGAGCGCGCCGGCCAGATACTTCTTCGACAGGGGAGGACGCTGGTAGGGCAGCCACGGCTCATCGCCCACGAGGGCCAGCTTCCCCGTGAACCCTTTGCGGCGTAGTGTATCGATGGCTTGGACGGCAGCCTGACCGGCGCCCACGATGACTATTTTTTCGAACATGGGCGTGAAGGATAGCCTATCCGCGCACCCTGTCGCCGCACCAGCGGTGGGCAAGCGCCACCGCAAGCCGCGCCACAATGGTGCAAAGACCCCTTCCGAAGGGCAGAACATCGGCGCAAGTCAGGGATTTTCGCCCCTTCCATAACGTGGCATGAAAGCTGCAAAATCCCACCTGCCGCGAATCCTCGTAACATCTTCTATAAATAACGCATCGAAAATCCGACGGAGAGCTCGCACATGAAACTGGTCACAGCGATCATTAAACCGTTCAAGCTCGACGACGTGCGCGCCGCGCTATCCGACATCGGCGTTTCGGGCATGA
>JAQGOC010000020.1 GCA_028293805.1 Gammaproteobacteria bacterium | reverse complement strand
CAGCTCGTGGGGAAACTGCCTCATGCGTCGCTTGGCGTCGGTCACGTGTACGCGTTGCAATAGCGCAAGCGCCCGGCGGCGGGCTTCCCGCCACGAGACGTGGGCGTGCAGGACGATTGGCTCAGCTACCTGATCTCCGACCGGGATATGCGGCGTCAACGAGGTCATCGGATCTTGGAACACCATCCCGATTCGGGCGCCGCGCACCCGATCGAGGCCGGCGCCCCGCTGCGCAATGAGATCAATCGAACCGAAGTGCGCTCGACCCCGCACCCGGCCGTTTGACGCAAGCAGCCCCATGGTGGCGAGGAATGCCTGGCTCTTGCCCGCGCCGGACTCGCCCACGATGCCGACGCACTCCCCGCGTTCTATGGTGAGCGAAAGATCCCTTACGGCGGTGACCTCTCCATCCGGCGTGCTGAATGTGACATTCAATTGCTCGAGACGCAGCACGCCCTTGGCGGTGTCACCAGGTACTGCGCGGCCTTCAACGGTCGCGTGGGTCGAGCGCATCGCGTAAACCGTCGCCGACGAGATTGAAACAAACCAGCAGAGTCACGAGAAAGCCCGCTGGCACCAGCAACATCCAGGGAGCCGACTGCATTTCCTGGGCCCCGTCGTTGATGAGGCTGCCGAGGCTGGCGAGCGGCTCCTGCACGCCGAGCCCGAGGAAGCTCAGGAAGCTCTCGAAGGTAATCATTTGCGGGATCGTGAGTGTCGCGTACACCGCGACCGGCCCGATGAGGTTGGGCACGATGTGCCGGGCAATGATCCCGGGCGTGCCGACGCCGGTCGCGCGTGCCGCTTCGATGAACTCGCGGCGTTTCAGAGCCAGTGTCTGGCCGCGCACGATGCGTGCAGTCGTAAGCCATCCCACGGCACCGATAGCAATGAGCAGCACCGTCAGACTCCCGCGCGCAAAGACGGTCGTAAGAATGATGACGATGAAGAGATAGGGCAATGAGTAGAGCACGTCGACGAATCGCATCATCCAGTCGTCCGTGCGTCCCCCGATATATCCCGCGACGGACCCCCACGTGACGCCGATCACGAGGCTTACAGCACTGGCGAGAAGGCTGATCAGCAGCGAAATGCGGACGCCGTGCAAAGTTCGGACGAAGAGATCGCGGCCCAGGCGATCGGTGCCGAGCCAATGCGACGCTTCCAGCTGCGGAGGCACGGCCAGGTGTTGCCAGTCGAGACTGTCATCCGCGTACGGGCTGAAAGCCGGACCGAGCAGAGCTACGAGGGCGATGAGGACGATAACGCCAGTAGCAGCGAGTACTACTCGGTTCCCGTGTAAGCGGTGCCGAGCGTCGCTCCAGAGGCCACGGGCCGTCCGCGCGGGCGCCAGGTAGGTATCACTCATGGCGCACGGTCGGGTCGAGCCATCCGTAGATCAAGTCCGCGATGAGGTTCAGGAAGAGCGTGAGTACGCCATAAACCGTGATCATCCCCATAACTAGCGTGTAGTCGCGATTGATCGCACCTTGTACCAGATACCTGCCGGTTCCAGGCAGCCCGAACACCGTCTCGACGACGAGCGATCCTGTGATGACGAAGGCGGTTGCGGGTCCGAGATAACTCACCACAGGTAAAAGGGCGGGTCGGAGGGCATGGCGCCACAACACGCGCATCTCCCCCAAGCCCCGCGCTCGCGCCGTACGGACGTAGTTCGCTCGGAGGACTTCGAGCAGGCTGCCGCGCGTGATGCGGGCGATGTATGCGATGACAGGTAGAGCCAGCGTGAGCACCGGCAAGACGAGATACCGTGGAGTCCCCTCCTCCCATCCGGCCACCGGCAGCCATCGCAAATACAATCCGAACACCAGGGCGAAAAGCGGACCCGTCACGAAACTCGGCAGGGCAATGCCGAATACAACGAGCGCCGTAATCCCATAGTCGGTCAATGTATTTCGCCGCAACGCGGCGGCGATGCCCAATGGGACGCCGGCCAGCACCGCCAGCAGGATGGCAGCACACCCCAAGCTCAAGCTCAGCGGCAGCCCCTGCGCAATGAGCTCGCCGACGCTGAAATCCCGCAGCTTGAAGGAGGGTCCGAAGTCTCCGTGCGCCAGTCCCTGCAGGTAATGCAGGTACTGCACACCCAAGGGACGATCGAGCCCGTACAATTTGTCGAGGTTTGCCCTGATCTGGGGCGGCAGCGCCTGCTCCTGGTCGAAGGGGCCGCCGGGCGCTAATCGGACAATGAAGAACGAAGCGCTCACTATCAGGAACAGCGTGGGAATCATTCCGACGACCCGTCGCAATGCATACGCAAGCAGCAATGGACTTTTCACGTTTTCAGCCCTTGTCGCCGTTCAGGTGCGAATATCGCCCGAATTGCGACGGTGACCGTTGCGCGGTGACGGGAACAGTTTCTAAACTGGTGCACACTTGCTCTGATTTCATACACGAGTAGTCAAAGCGATCCATGGAATCGACTCGCCCCATTCGCGCCTTGGTGCGCGGACTCGATGCTCTCACGATGCTGAACTTGCGTAACGGCGCGACGGTCTCCGAGATCGCCCAGCAGATCAGGCTGCCTCGCACGACGACGTACCGCATCCTCGAGACGCTGACCCATGCCGGTTACGTCTACCGCGATCCCGCGGATGACCGCTACCGACTTACTATCATGGTCCATCGGCTCGCCGATGGGTTCGACGATGACGCCTGGATTACGCAGATTGCACGCCCGTGCATCGACGAACTGGGCAACGACGTCCTATGGCCGGTAGCTGTTTGCTCGCTGTCGGGCACACAGATGCTCGTGCGCGAAACCACGGATCATCGTAGCCCGCTCGCGGTGGAGCGGATATCGCCGGGCATGCGTCTGCCGCTGCTCCTGACGGCGGCGGGCCGCGCGCACCTCGCCTTCTGTCCCGCGCTGCAACGCGAATCTCTGCTCGAGATCCTGCGTCGGTCGACGAACGATGCGGACAAGCTGGCCCAGAACCGCCCCGAGCTCGACAAGATTCTGGAGGACACGCGTGCTCGCGGCTACTCGAGCGCCGTGCACGCGCGGCGAGTCTCGGACGAGATCACCATGGCGGTGCCTGTCCTGCTCGAGGATACCGTGCTGGCGGCGGTGGTGATCCGTTTTGCCGAAAAGGCCGTGCCGTTCAAGATTGCCGTCGAGCGATTCGTGCCGAAGCTGCGCGAAACCGCCCAGAAAATCCGGCAGACGTTCGCTGAACAGCAGCGCAACCCGCCTTACAGGCGCTCGCAGGTGGCGCCGCTGGGCTGATCCCCCCCGCCTCGTGAGGCCTGGCGGCAAGCCTTGCGAGGGCCCCCAGCCGCCTTGCGCGTACCGCTATACTTACCCTTCCAGCCCGCCCGGGCGACTTCAAGAGAAGGGGTAAATGAAGCGCATTCTCGTCGGCATCAAGCGTGTCGTGGACTACAACGTACGCATCCGCGTAAAGCCGGACGGCAGCGGCGTCATCACCGATGGGGTGAAGATGAGCATCAACCCGTTCGATGAGATCGCGCTGGAAGAAGCCCTGCGGATCAAGGAACGCGGCGGCGCGGAGGAGGTGGTGGTGGTCACTATCGGCCCGGCCGACTGCCAGCCGCAGTTGCGCACGGCGCTCGCCATGGGGGCTGATCGTGCCTTGCATGTGCAGGCTGACGGCGTCATCGAGCCGCTCGTGGCCGCGAAAGCCATTCTGAAGCTCGTGGAACGCGAGCAGCCGCTGCTGGTGATCCTGGGCAAACAGGCTATCGACGACGACAACAGCCAGACCGGCCAGATGCTGGCGGCTTTGTGGAATCGCCCGCAGGCGACGTTCGCTTCGAAGGTGGAGCTGGCCGAGGGCAAGGCGCGCGTGACGCGGGAAGTGGACGCGGGACTCGAGACTCTCGAAGTGGATCTGCCGGCCGTCGTCACGACCGACCTGCGCCTGAACGAGCCCCGGTACGTGAAGCTGCCGGACATCATGAAGGCGAAGAAGAAGCCGCTCGAAACACTCACGTTGAGCGCCATCGGCGTCGAGCAGAAGCAGCGCCTCAAGCTCGTGAAATTCGAGCCGCCGCCGCAGCGGCAGAAAGGCATCCGCGTGAAGGATGCCGCGGAGCTCGTCGAGGCTCTGAGAACGAAGGGTTTGCTGTAAGAGATTCATAGCCGGCGCGCCGCGCGCCGACAAATGTAGCGGCTGCGCGGCTTTGCGCGCTGCCCGTGGAAAGTTGGGCCGCAGGCCCTGAGGAAGATTGCTGTGAGTAGTAAAGTATTGATCGTCGCCGAGCATGACGGCACCAAGCTCAACCCGAGCACCGCCAAGTGCGTCACCTGCGCCCGCGGCATCACCGGCGCGGAGATCACGGTTGTAGTCTGCGCGGCGGACGCATCGGCCATAGCATCGCAGGCGGCGCAGCTCGCCGGTGTTGCGAAAGTGCTCACCGTGGAGAATCCTGCCAATGCGCATTTGCTGGCCGCCGTATTGGCGCCGCAGATCGTCGCCCTCGCCGGCCCCTTCACGCATGTGTTTGGTCCCTCGACGACGTTTGGAAAGGACCTGATGCCGCGCATCGCCGCCCTGCTCGATACGGCACAGGTGAGTGACGTCATGGCCACGCAGAGCCCTACCCGCTTTTGCAGGCCGATCTATGCCGGCAACGCCATTTTGACGGTGGAATTCGACGGCGCCGCCAAGATTGTCGCCACCGTACGAACCGCGTCGTTCGAGGCGGCACCGAATGGCGGCTCTGCGGCGATCGAGAAAGCTTCCGTGGATGCCGCCCTGCCGACGCACACGCGCTTCGTCGCGGTTTCCGCGGCGAAGAGCGACCGCCCGGACCTGCAGACGGCCTCGCGCGTCATCTCCGGCGGTAGAGCCTTGGGAAGCGCGGACGCGTTCAAGATCCTGTACAGCCTGGCTGACAAGCTCGGTGCGGCTGTCGGGGCCTCCCGCGCCGCTGTCGATGCCGGGTTCGCGCCCAATGAGCTGCAGGTCGGACAGACCGGCAAGATCATCGCGCCGGAGCTCTACATGGCGATCGGAATCTCCGGCGCCATTCAACATCTGACCGGGATCAAGGATGCGCGCACCATCGTGGCCATCAACAAGGACAGCGAGGCACCGATTTTCGAGGTGGCGGACTTTGGCCTGGTGGGCGATCTGTTCCAGATCGTCCCGGAGCTCGAGCGCCTGATCGGCGCCTGACGGATGCCCGAACATCTCCGGCACGGACGTTCCTCCGTGCCGGACAGAGAGCGGCGGGTAATCGGTCTAGAGCTGGCTGAGGACGTGATCCGCGGCCGAGACCTTGAACTGGCCCGCCTCCTCGATGTTCACGTGCTCGGCAACCCCATCCTTCACGATGATCGCGAAACGCTGGCCGCGCGTTCCCATGCCATAGCCGCGGGCATCGAGCTCGAGGCCGAGTGCCTTGGCGTACTCGCCGTTACCGTCGGCCAGCATCACAACCTTGTCGGCGACGCCGGATGACTTCCCCCATGCATTCATGACGAACACGTCGTTCACCGCCATGCAGGCGACCGTGTCGACGCCCTTAGCGCGGATCTGATCCGCAAGCTGTACGAAGCCGGGGAGGTGCTTGGCGTCGCAGGTCGGAGTGAAGGCTCCCGGCACCGAGAACAGCACAACTTTCTTCCCCTTGAAGAGGTCGTCGGTCTTGAGGTCCTTCGGACCGTCCTTCGTCATCGTCTTGAGCGTGCCCGAGGGCATGCGGTCGCCCGCCTTGATCGCCATGTCGCATCTCCTAAACCGGAAGTGATTCGTGTGTCTCGTTAACTTGGCTGAAAGTCGCCCGGGCCGCGCAGGCTGCGGCGCTTTCAGCAAGCCCACCGCACAGAGCCTACAGCACGCCGGCAAAAGTCGTGACTGTTGCCGGCGAAACAGCGCGCCTGTTGGGCGGTAGGGCGGCCTTTCGGCGCACGCGCCGTGCTGCGCCGGCCGCGGCCCACTATCGTAAACCAAACAAAAGGCCCGGGAGATGTGATCTCCCGGGCCTTGTGGCTTTTGCCGGCGAACAGCGGGCCGGTTGGAAGGCGGTGTGCCTTTCTCCCAGCGCGTTGACGCTCGTGTCTACGCCTGCTTGGCGTGCAGGCCCCACAGGTTCGCGAGGCGCTCGAGAGTGGGATCACCCTTGACCGCTTTGAAGGACTTCACGGCGTCATCCTTGTGACCGGCCTTGAGCTGCGCGATGCCGAGCAGCAGCCGTGCCTCCGGCTCGCTGCGCACACCGCCCTTCGTCAGACCCTTCGACAACAGGTCGCTCGCCTTGTCGTACTGCTGGTAACCCAGATACGCGAGACCCACGCCCACGTCCTTATCGCCCGTAGCAGCCGCATCAGCGTCCTTCTCGATCTTGGCCAGGGCCGCCACGTCAGCGGCCGCCGCCTTCTTGGCGGATTCCAGCAGCCGCTGGTTCTTGTCCTTGGTGCGCTGGTCGGCAAACACGTTCTTCTGGAAGCCCTTCTCCAGGATGTGCTGCGCTTCGCCCGGGGAGCCCTGCTCGATGGCGAGTTGCGCCATCTCGGTGTAGTCCTCGGGACGCTTCAGCACGTCGACCTCGGACATGAGGCGGAAGGTCTGCAGCTGGCTCTTGTCCGTCTGCGACGGCGACTGGTACAGCGAATACAGGAGCTGCTGCCAGTATTCAGGCTTCGGGTAGTACGCCACGAGCTTCTCGAGCGCACGGGTCGAGCAGTCCGTGTCCTCGAGCTTCACGCAGGAGCTCAGCAGGAGCTGCAGGGATTGGTCCTTCGGGGTCTTGCCGGCCTTGATCTCGCTGTCGACCGCCGCTTCCTCGAATTTGAGCGTGCCCTTCCAGTCGCCCTTCAGGTAGTACGCCTGGCCCACCAGCGTGCTCATTTCATCGTCCGCGAAGCCACCCTTCACCGCGCGGTTGCCGAACTCGATGGCCTTGTCGTAGTTCTTGATCTGGTAGTTGAGCTGCGCGAGCGCCTTGATGCGCTGCGTGGTCTCGCCCTGGTCCAGGAACCCGTCATTCAGGCCCGCCTCCAGGGCCTTCGAGGCATCGGGATAGTTCTGCATGCGTACGTACGTGAACCCCAGCATCTCGTTGATGAGGTGCTGGTCGTACGGCGACTTGCCCGGCATGGCATCGACTTCCTTGAGCTTGGCGAGGGCGTCCGGGTATTTCTTCGCCTGCATGGCGTCCTGCGCCGCCTTGAGCGGCTTCGCGAGGGCCTTGCTGACCGTCTGCTTCTCGTCCTTCTTATCGGCGGCAGCGGCGGTTCTGCCCGGCACGAAGCTCGTGGCACCGACGACCGCGACACCCAGGACGAGCGTCGCAAACAGACTGGGGGTGACCTTCATAATGTGATTTCGCATCGCTTTGACGATTAATCCTTGAACTCGGACGTGTTGACGAACCCGATCTTCTTCATGCGGTTACGTTGCGCGGCAGCCAGCACTTTCGCCACGGAGTCGTACTTCGCACGACGGTCGGGGCGCAGGTGGATCTCGGCCTGCGTCGGCTTCTCGGCCTCGGTGTGAAAGTAGCTCTCGAGCTGCTGGATGGACTGCACCGCCGTGCCGTTCCAGACCACCGTGCCGTCGAAATCGATCTCCAGATCGATGACTTCGGGACGCTGGTCCGGCGGGGGCGGATTGTTCGTCTGCGGCATGTCCAGCTTCACCGCGTGGGTCATGATGGGAAGCGACACGATCAGCGTGACGAGCAACACGAGCATGACGTCGATGAGCGGCGTCGTGTTGATGTCGCACATGACTCCGCCGGAGCTTGCACCGATACTCATTGCCATATTTCGATACTCCTGGTGCTAGCGCGAGCCGCGCACGCCGTGATCGGGCTCTGTCAGGAAGCCCACCTTGACTATGCCCCCGCGCTGCAGCGCATACAGGACGCGGCCGACCGCTTCATAACGGGCTTCGTGGTCCGCGCGGATATGCACTTCCGGCTGGGGTTTCTGCACGGCCGCCGCCCTGACGTGCGCGATCAGCTCGTCGCGGTTCGGCATGC
>JAQGOC010000010.1 GCA_028293805.1 Gammaproteobacteria bacterium | reverse complement strand
TTCGTCCTTGAGGTGCTCCCTTTGCACCTTCAATAGCTCGGTCTGCTCGCTTAAGAATTCCTCCGTTTTCCGAGAGACCCCGGGATCGTTCCATGACAGCTTGGCGGCTACTGCCGCTGCGAACGCCTCGGCACTGGCCAGAGCCTCAGGAGCCTCGACTTCGGTTTTTTGTTCCTCGTCCTCAAGCACATTCCCCAACAAGCCTTCGGCCATCACAGACTCCTTCTTTTGGCTATATTCGGCCGCGCGCCCACACCTGGCAACTTTGGCGCTGTTGGTGGCCGAATGGCGGCTCTGTGGCAGTCATTTTCAGGTACCGAACCTCCGCTCTTGGCCGAAACCGCTCAAACCGATACGACCACAACCGACCCTCAGCCGTCTGATGATCTTCTCCGAAGCGGTCAGTCAATCCTCCCAAAGCGGAAGTCGAGTTGACTCCCTTCGCCCTAGGACCCAATTCTCGCCGCGGCGATCTTCAGCGACGGTGGCCGCTCATTTGACCCTGTCGAGAGCTCGACCGAAACCTGCACGTCAGGCCGCGCACCCTGGGCTGTCGTTGAGCGGCGCTCTGGTGGCGTTCGCGCTGCCATAAATGATATTCAAGGTCGCTACTGGCGTAATTGGCAACCAGGGCGCGCGTGCTCCTTCGCGTTCAGGCCGGTCGAGTCGCACAACCGCTGAAGAAACGGCTCGCGAGCAGAAACGCCGCAAGTGAAGCTTGGCAAAGCGAGTCTCGATCACAGATCGCCTGGAGGCCTCATATCCATGTTCATGTTCATGTTCATGTGATACATGATCCAAAGAGAGCCGGCGATGACAATGCCGACAATCAGGATGCCGAAGGCGAGCGCGAGCGCGTTGTTGGTGTTGTCGGGGCCCGTGGTGATGTGCAGGAAGAATACGAGATGCACGCCCATCTGCCCAATGGCCAAGGCCGCGAGCGCCATGATTACACCTGGTGGGTACAGCAAGCTCGTGCCGCTCGCGACCCAGAATGAAGCAACCGTCAGGCCGGCGGCAAGCGCCAGTCCTATGACATAGTTGCGCAGACCGACTGCAATGCCGTGCTCCCCACCCTCCTGCTCGCCCGGCGCCGCGTCGGCGCTGTGGATACCGGTGTCAGTCTCGTGCTCGCTCATGGGCTGACTCCCAAAAGATAGACGTTCGTAAAGATACCGACCCAGATGATGTCGAGTGCGTGCCAGAACAGCGCGAAGCAAATACCCCTACGCATGATGTCGGCGCGGAAACCCTTTGCCCAGATCTGAGCCATCATCGTTGCAAGCCATAATAGGCCGATCGCCACGTGCAGCCCGTGGAGGCCGACGAGGGCGAAAAAAGAGGACAGAAAAGCGCTGCGATCAGGTCCCGCTCCCGACGCCAGCATTTTGGCGAACTCGCTGACCTCTATTGTGAGAAAGCCCAAACCGAGCAATCCCGTGATGAAATAGCTGATCTGGGTCCAGCGCATGTTGCGTACGTTGCTGGCCAATGTCGCCATGCCGCACGAGAAGCTGGAGAGCAGTAGAAAGGCAGTTTCGAGCGCGAGGGTCCTGACGTTGAACAGCGTCGTGGCCGTTGGGCCGCCGACGGTTGCGTGCGATAGCACCGCGTAGGTAGCGTAAAATCCCGAGAATAAAATGAAGTCAGACAGCAGGAAAATCCAAAAGCCGTAAGCTGTGATGATGCGCTTTGACGGCGGCCCCTTGTAGCCGCCGTCGGGCTCCGCTCGCGCGCCGAGCCTGTTTGGATCCTCGCCGTCCGCTTCCGGATGCTTGACGGGGGTGATGCCCGGCTCCCGGCCTTCCACGATTCCTATTCGGGCTTGCCTGCGCGTGTCGTCGATTCTCGCCAGTTCGGCAGCGGACAATTCGTACTCCGACCGATCGCGCCAGGCAAAAACGACGAAAGTTCCGAACGCACCTGCCAGGCCGATGATGACCATCCACCAGATGTGCCAGATCAGTGCGAAGCCGGTGACGACGGCGAAGAAGGCTACGACGAACCCTGTGGGACTGTTGCGTGGCATCTCGACGGGCTTGTAGTCGGGCAAGTCGGAGAGTCGGCGCTGCTCAATCGCCTTTTGCTTGATGCCCCAATAGGCCTCCACCCCGGTGATACTGGGCATTACCGCGAAATTAAAGTGCGGGGGTGGCGAGAGGGTGCTCCATTCGAGGGTGCGCCCGTCCCACGGGTCTCCGGTCAGATCGCGCAGCTTGTCGCGATTACGGATCGAGATGACGAGCTGCGCGATCTGGAAACCGATGCCGACAAGGATGATCAAGGCCCCGAGCGCCGCGACGAGGAGCCAGGGATGCCATGCGGCGACATCGTAATGATGCATGCGTCGCGTCATGCCTTCGAGTCCGAGGATGTAGAGCGGCAGAAACGCGACATAAAAGCCGATGGTCCAGCACCAGAAGGCCGCGAACCCGGTGCGACGATCCAGTTTGAAGCCAAACGCTTTGGGGAACCAATAGGTGTAGCCGGCAAAGGCGCCGAATAGCACGCCACCGATAATCACGTTATGGAAATGCGCCACGAGAAAAAGCGAATTGTGCAGTACGAAGTCGGCGGGGGGCACCGCGAGTAGGACGCCGGTCATGCCGCCGACGACGAAGGTAATCATGAAGGAGACCGCCCACATCATTGGCGGCTCGAAGCGAACGCGGCCGCCCCACAGGGTAAAGAGCCAGTTGAAAATTTTCACGCCGGTCGGGACGGCGATGACCATCGACATGATGCCGAAGAAGCCGTTGACGTCGGCTCCCGCGCCCATCGTGAAGAAATGATGCAGCCAGACCGTGAACGAGAGGATGCAGATCGCCATCGTCGCCATGATCATCGAGCGGTAGCCGAACAGCGGCTTGCCCGAGAAAGTCGAAATCACTTCGGAGAAGACGCCGAAAGCCGGCAGGATCAGGATATAGACCTCCGGATGTCCCCATGCCCAGATGAGGTTCATGTACATCATCGAATTGCCGCCGCCGGCAGCGGTGAAAAAGTGGAAGTCGAGATAGCGGTCCAACAGCAGCATCGCGAAGGTCGCGGTGAGGATCGGGAAGGCGGCCACCATCAAAAGGCTCGAGGCGAGCGCCGTCCAGCAGAAGATCGGCATGCGCGTCAGGGTCATTCCGGGCGCGCGGATCTTGAGTATCGTAGTAACGAAATTGACGCCCGTGAGCAGCGTGCCGATGCCGGAGATCTGCAGGGCCCACAGGTAGTAGTCGATACCTACACCGGGCGAATACTTGAGCTCCGACAGGGGCGGAAAAGACAACCAGCCCGCCTTTCCGAATTCGCCGATCACGAGCGACATGTTGACGAGCAGCACCGCGGCGGCATTCAGCCAAAGGCTGACCGAGTTGAGCGTCGGGAAAGCGACATCGCGTGCCCCCAGCTGCAGTGGCACGACGAAATTCATGAGGCCGATCATGAACGTCATCGCGACGAAGAAGATCATGATCGTGCCGTGCGCGGAGAAGATCTGATCGTAGTGCTCCGGCGGGAGATAGCCGGCGGCATGGAAGGCGAGGGCTTGCTGCGAGCGCATCATGATCGCGTCGGTGAAGCCACGGATGAGCATGACCAACGCGAGCGCGCAATACATGACGCCCACCCGTTTATGATCAACAGACGTGATCCACTCGTTCCACAGGTAAGGCCAATGGCGCTTGACCGTGATCCATGCGAGCGTCGCGAGAATCCCCACGATTACGAGCAACGACGCAGCCATGGGAATCGGCTGGTTGAATGGGATCGCGGACCAACTGAGCTTGCCGAGCATTATGAAGGTTCCTCGGTTCTGTTAGTGCGTCGCGATCACGGGGATTTGGCGGGGTTTGGGGCTCCCGCCGACTCAGGGGCGGTCCCGGCAACGATCGCCGCAAAAAGACCCGGGTAGACGGATTTGTAGGTCGACATCGGCGCCGTATCGGACGTTTGTGCGAGCTTCGCATAGCTAGCCCGGTCGAGCACGGAGCCGGACACTTTGGCGTCGGCAACCCATTTCTCGAAGGCGCTCTCATCCAGCGCCCGCACCTCGAAGTGCATATCGGAAAACTTGTCGCCGCTGAACATGCCCGACAGACCATGAAAAGTGCCGGGCCGGTCGGCTTGCAGGTTCAACTGGGTGGCCATGCCCGCCATTGAGTAGATCATGCTGCCGAGCTGCGGCACGAAGAACGCATTCCAGACCGACGCGGAAGTGATCTTGAAATGGACTGGCGTGCCGGCGGCGATCACCAGTTGGTTGACCGTGGCGACATCTTTGTCCGGGTAGATGAAGAGCCACTTCCAGTCGAGCGAGACCGCCTCCACCTCGAGGGCTTTGTGCTCGCCGGCCAGGGGCCGGTAGGGATCGAGCGCGTGCGATCCAAACCAGGCGATGCCCCCCAGGAAAATGATCACCAATGTCGGTATCGCCCAGACGATGAGCTCGAGACTGCCCGAAAAGGCCCAGGTCGGCCGGTAGGTGGCTCGCGGGTTGGAGGCACGAAACCACCAGGCGAAGGCAACGGTCGCGACGATGACCGGTACGACGATAGCCAGCATGATGGCCAATGAATCGATGAGAATCAGATTCTCCGACGCTCCGACCGGTCCGCGCGGATCCAGCACGCCGCCGCAACCCGTCAGACTCGAAGCGATCACTGCGGCCGTGACGGCGGCTTTTTTCAGACACACCATAATCGTGTACCTCCGCAGGGAGTGCGAACGAAGCTAACACACGACCAAAGAGGGGGGCAACTTGACGCCGGTTGCGTTGCTGTCAACTTGCAACGCGATCCAGGGCGTGCGTCGACAAGGCCCAACGCGGCCCCGGGCGCATTGCTTCGCTCGCGCTTGGGGTCTCATTCGTCCGGGGTGAGCCGGCGGCCCTCAGGGGCCATGGATCGCGTACGCAGGCTTGCAGTTACCCGCGTTAGTTACCGGCAGATATGTGGCGGCATCCGCGATCGGTGGGAGATGCGTCCGTTGCTACTTCCACACAGTCGATATCGGGGCGGCAAACAGCCGTTCCCCAAAATGGAACGGCAACATCGTGGTCGTACAGGGCCAGTCCGAGCGTGAAACGCTTCCCGCAGGCTTCAGCGAGTTTCCGCAGGCCAGAAAAGTCGGCTCCCGAGACCGTTGCTGCGGCTTTGATTGCAGGCAAGGTCATCTTCTGGGGTTATGAGCAAGACGGCGCGTTGCTCGGCGTGATGGGCATCCAACGGGTACGAGACGTCGATCTGAGCCGCCACGCCTATGTTCTGCCCGACAGCCAGGGGCACGGCGTCGGTGCCGCGCTAATCACACATCTCCAGAACCTGAGCGCGCGAAGAATGCTGGTGGGCACCTGGACGGCCGCCAC
>JAQGOC010000009.1 GCA_028293805.1 Gammaproteobacteria bacterium | reverse complement strand
GACAATGTCGCCAAGGTGCTCAGCTCCTCCTGGGGCTGGAATCCGGCGGATGCAGCGAGCGACGACCCGATATTCCAGGAGTTTGCAGCACAGGGCCAGTCTTTCGTCAGTGCAAGCGGCGACAGCGGCCAGTTCAATAGCTCGACCCTTTTCTTCCCCGGAGGAGATCCGTACGTCACCGAGGTCGGTGGCACCACTTTGACGACGACGGGTCCGGGAGGGGCATGGTCTGCAGAAACCGCCTGGCCGCAAAGCGGCGGTGGCTATGTCAGCGACACGCCGATTCCGAGTTGGCAGCAACTCTCGGGCGTGATCAATTCGTCCAATGTGGGCTCTACAACCTTGCGTAACTCGCCCGATGTGGCCGCGGAAGCGAATTTCGACAATCCCACCGTGACCAATGGCCGCTTCGTGACCGGCTTCGGGGGCACGAGCTTTGCCGCGCCACGCTGGGCAGGTTTTTTGGCCCTGGTCAATCAGCAGTCCGTGGCAAACGGAAGGGGCACCATAGGGTTCATCAATCCAGCGCTCTACAACCTCGGCATCAGCTCGAGTTACTCCAGCGCATTCCACGACATAACCAGCGGCAGCAACCCACCCACCGCGGGCGACGGCATCGGATTCAGCTCCGCCCCTGGCTACGATCTGGTCACGGGTTGGGGTAGCCCGGCCGGCGCGGGTTTGATCAATCTGCTGGCAGGTCCGAGTGCGAAGTAGCGAGGTGCCGGCCACCGACTGATGGAATGTACTATGCGCCGCAAACATGGGGTGCTCTGCCTATTCGTCGCAGCGACCCTGTTCGGTGCCCCAGCCCCGCACGCGGCGTTGCCGCCGGCATCAGTCGATGTGGCTGCTACGGACAACGCGTTCGGCTTGCGCCTGCTGAACGCAGTACAAAAGACAATGCCAAGCGGCAACGTCGTTCTCTCGCCCGTAAGTGCGGCCCTGAATCTATCGATGGCGCTCAACGGCGCTGACGGTCCGACAAGAAGGGAGATGCTGGACGCGCTGTCGCTCAGTGAGTCGGAAGTCGCAGCGATCAATGGGGTGAACGCGCAACTGATCAAAACCCTCCGCACACCGTCCAAGAGCATCACCTTGTCAGTGGCGAATTCGTTGTGGGTCGACAGTCGTCGCGCGACCCTTCGGCCCGACTACGTAAACCAGATGCAAGCGGGGTATGGCGCCGAAATGGCGGGTCTTGATTTTTCCGACCCGAGTGCCACGCGTCGGATCAACAGCTGGGCGTCCAAAGAGACGCATGGCATGATTCCCAAGGTAATCGACCGGATCAACCCAGCCGATCTCGCGCTGCTCCTCAGCGCGGTGTATTTCAAGGGGCAATGGGAACACAAGTTCGACAAGGCGCGGACGCAGCAACGCGACTTTACGCTCGCCGGCGGTTCCGTCAAACAAGTGCCGCGGATGGCGCAATCGGGACGCTTCGACTACTTCGAAACGCCGCAGATGCAGACTATCCGCCTGGCGTTCGGCGAGGGCGACCTTGTCATGGAGCTACTCTTGCCGGCGAAATCATCAAGCTTGAGCGCGTTGGAAGCGGAGCTTTCACCCGAGCATTGGAAGGCCTGGCAAGCCCAGTATGCGCCGCATCCCGGGACCATTGAACTGCCGCGCTTCGAGCTGCAATCCCATTATCGCTTGAATGAACCGCTGCAAACGCTCGGTATCAGGCGAGCGTTCGACCCGGCCAGTGCTCAGTTTACGGGCATGTTCTCATCGGCACCGGGCCAACCCCACGCCGGGGGCTTCTTCATTTCGTCGGTGCTTCAGTCGACCTACTGGAAGGTTGACGAGGAAGGCTCCGAAGCCGCGGCCGTTACGACGACCGGTGTAAGGGCCACCGCTGTCGCGCACCCGGAGCAACGATTTCAGATGATCGTCGACCGGCCGTTTTTCTGTGCGATCGAAGACCGGCGCAGCGGCGCGCTGCTGTTCGTTGGGGCCATCTACGATCCAGGGACCTGACGGCGGATCACCCTGTCAGGTGGTTTTCACCGGCGCGCCTCACTTGATGGTGCCACTCCGGAATAGTGAAGCGGTCGATCGGGTTCAGCCCGACGCCAGAGCGTTGCTTGCCGTGCTTGAGGGTGTCGGCGGCGAAGGATGCTATGTCTTCAGACTGGATCCGCGGCAGACCGGCGCTGTCGCCTATGCCCGGTTTTTCAATCCGACGGTCGGGATCTGGGAAGATCCCGCTACCGGCACCGCCGCGGGACCCTTGGCCGCGCACCTGGTGGCACATGGCCTGGCCAAACCCGCGCAGATGATTGTGATCGAGCAAGGGACCGCGATGGGTCGCACGAGCCTGATCACGGTAGAGGTTCTCGCCGACACCGTAAAAATCTCCGGCCGCGGCGTTGTCGTAGCCAGCGGCCGACTGACTCTTTAGCTGGCGTAAGAATTCGAAACCTGAAGATGTCGCGGGCCTGCTCGTTTGCGACGACTCATCCCCAGCATGGCCGTGCAGGACCACAGTCCGGTGGCGGGAAGAAATTACAGCCCCAGAAAATATACCGGTGCTAATGCCGCCAGTGCGGCACTGATCTGCAGCCCCAATACATACAGGGTTTGTCTTGGGACGCGCGGGAGCCACCTGATCACGAAGTACGCCAGTGCCGGCACCTGTCCAGCCATGAGCAGTTGCCAGATATGAGCGACGGCTCCCTCGTCGGCCCCGTGGACCACGCCGAACGTCGCAACGCTGCCGAGAACCATTAGCAGCGCAGTGAGTGACATAGCCAAAGGCGCGAACGCACTTGGTTTCATACTTAGTGCAAACACAGAAGTGGGGCGATCATGCATAAATGCTCCGAGCGTGGATGCTTGTGCAACGCATTCGCCAAGCACCGACCACAGCACGTTGACAACGGTCCGAAAGCTGTCAGAGCGCTCTTGCGGTGGCAACTCGAACTCACTGCCGCAGCGATCCATTCACTCACGTGGATATAGGCGTGCGAGCCAGCGAGCGACTCCAGGATTCACTCAAGTCCAACCGCCGCCACAAGGTTACAGAGCCAGCTTCTAACAATCCATGGTCTGGCTCTGTTTCGGCGGCTTGCCCCCGAGAGGCCATGGCTCATCCTCGAGCATCGCGTTTTTTCGACGGTAAGCCATAGCGCTCGCCGGGACTCTGCCCCACCGCCTTCCGATAGTTCCCAAAGGAACTGCCGTCCCCTGGTTGCTGCAAAGCATGCGGCTAAGCCAAATCGGCCGAAAATGGGCAGGGAGATGGAGAACGGTAGCGTCCTGCGCACCTTCAGGAGACATCCGGTGTGCCAATACCACCGGGCCCACGGGACAGTGTCATTGGGAGTGGGTAATCTTGATGCCGGCTGAGGGATTCGGACCCCCGATCCCTGATTACAAATCGGTATCCTCCGCTGTTGGCTAATGCGTAGAATTCCAATTTGGTGCCATTCCCTTTCAGATCGAAGCCCCTGCTACCCGATAACGGACCGAGAGGCGCGCGATGAGAGCAGTCCGAATATACGAATACGGCAGCCCCGAGCAACTGAGGTTCGAAGAGGGTGTGCCGGAACCGCAGGTCACCGCGGATACCGTACTGATCGAAACCGCGGCGGCCAGCGTGAATCCGATCGATTGGAAGATGCGTTCTGGGGCCAGGCAGAAGGACTTCCCGCTGACGCTTCCCGCGATATTGGGCATGGATGTGAGCGGTATCGTGCGTGCGATGGGTTCGAATGTACACAACTTCAAAGTTGGCGATCGAGTGGTCGCGTTCTCGAATGCGACGTATGCAGAGTTAGTTGGAGTCGAGAGTTCGCTGGTGACGCACGTGCCGGACGGTGTGGACCTGATAGACGCCGCGGCGATTCCCTTAATCTCACTTACAGGGGATCAACTGGTCCGTGTTGCAACCAAGGTGAGACGGGGCGAGACCATCTTGGTATCCGGCGCGCTCGGCAGTGTCGGCCGCGCAGCGGTTCATACGGCCAAGAAGCTCGGTGCGCGTATCATCGCGGGCGTGCGCAGCAAGCAGCTGAGTGAGGCGGCCGCGCTCGAGACGTGGAGCGTCGTCGCCATCGACGATGATGAGGAAATTGCAAGGCTCGGCGCGGTCGACGCAGTAGCTGACACGGTTGGCGGTGATACGGCCATGAAGCTCTTGGGGAAAGTCAGAGACGGAGGCTCATTTGGATACGCGTCGGTACTGCCAGAGGCGGCAAAGGCACAATACACCGGTGTTGAAATCAAGCGTGTTTTCGGGCGTGCCGACCCCTCCAAGGTCCGAGAATTTGCGGATGACATACGCGACGGCAAGTTCACTCTGCCCATCGCCCGCAGAATGCCTCTGAGAGAGGCCGCCGAGGCGCACCGACTCGGTGAGAAAGGTGGGATTGGAAAGATGATCCTGAAGGCGGGCAATATCTGAGCTTAGTGCCGCGCGTTTGGCGAAGGCGCCGGCGAATATGCCGCCCTACCCCGGCTCGTGCAGCAGCAGGAGCAGTTTCATAGGTCCCGGCTCAGCGCAACGCGCGCCCGGGATACCCAATTCCCGGGTTTCTCGTCCAAAATTCAGAAAAGTACGAGAACTATCCGGAGGTCCTACGGACTAACCACTGCGTTCCTTTCTGCTCCGGCGCACAAAAACCGTGCAGAGCACACTTACGCATAAGCTAAAACAAGAGCGGCTTTAGCCACTGTCCATTACCCTGACACCTCGAGATAGCGACCGCTCTCTGAGACGGGCCTTCACGCTCGCACGCGAGGCTCCCTCTCGTTCCGCCAATCGCAAAGATCATCAAGAAGGATTTGCGCTAAATGAATCAAAGAGCTGCCCCGCCCGCGGGCGAGCAGGTCCTCAATCAGACGCATCAGCCTGTCCAAGGCACTCTCCAAGAGCAGCGTGTGGCTTCGCTGATACCGGGATCTGAAATGCGCGCTTCGCGCGAAATGGTTACCGAAAGTTCAACCTGGGTAACGCCGCTGCGGGAGGAGATGGGCCGGGTCATAGTCGGACAAAGGCAGCTTCTCGACCGGCTGTTGATCGCACTGCTCACCAACGGTCACGTGCTCCTGGAGGGCGTCCCCGGCCTCGCGAAGACGCTTGCTTTGAAGACTTTGGCCAATTGCATTTCCGTGCGCTTCAAGCGTCTGCAATTTACGCCGGACATGCTGCCCGCCGACATCGTCGGCACCATGATTTACAGCCCTCAGGACGGCGCGTTCCGCACCAAACATGGGCCGATATTCAGCAATCTCATCCTGGCGGACGAGATCAATCGTGCACCTGCAAAGGTCCAA
>JAQGOC010000375.1 GCA_028293805.1 Gammaproteobacteria bacterium | reverse complement strand
ACTCTGTTCCCGCAACGCCTTTGCCGTAGCCTGCAACGCCCCCCAGCCGCCAGCTGGTGACCCGTAAGGCTCGAACAGCGGCAATTCGTCTGCCTTGGCGGGCGGGCCTTCTGTCGAAGCCGTGCTTGTCTTATTGCCTGACTTCGAGAAACTCATCGGTCACTCACCAGATATGCCATTGACGATGCCATCGACGTTTGCTCCTGCGCGCTGCCAGCACTGGCGCGAATGGGTCTGCAACTGTTCCTGCCATCGTCCTCGCCAGTCATCCGAATCGAAGCGAGCGGTCTTGGGCGACGAGCGATCAAGAGGCTAGAGATCCCCGGCTGCAATTCCATTACGGGAGGCGAAGGGTGAGGTTTCAGATGAAATGTCGCCGACTCGCGCGAAAGCTCCAGTACTCGGTCGCAAAGTGTTGAACAGCTTGAAACCCTGGCCACGCTGGGGGCGCTCGGCGGCACTCTCGGCATTCGTTGCGGCAAGTGGTCCCAGGAAGTGAGATGGGATGCACACGTTCGCTCAATTTCGGCGGTGGCCGCAGAGGACAGATTGATACTCGAGCCTTGGCGGACTAATGTGAGTGGTGGAGCGCTCCGGCTACCCTGTCCAGGCCCTGCAACGACTTACTCGTAAGCGAGCAACGGGTTTCTTTCCAACGTGCGCAAATTACGGCTACTGACTGTTCTCGTGACACTGCTGACGCTGCCCGGATACGGGCTGGCGGGGCCGGCGCACGTGCGTAGTTGCCAGGCACAGATGAGCGCTTCCCAGCACATCGTCATGGCCGGCGACTGTTGCCCCGGGAAGGCAGACCAGAACACGCCGTGCAAGCGGCTCGGCGACGGTTCGCCTGCTGGCAAGAACGGCCCCTGCACAGCGTGCAAAGCGGGTTACAACTGTAAGAGCCCGCAATCCTACGAGCCGACGCACCTCGCGGCGATGCTCGTCATGCCGGCCCGGCCGGCTGTTACGGTAGATCCTCCAACACTCGTCTCCTTCTACAGTCCCAACGGGCTGTGGCGACCACCCCGCCTCATCTGAACGGCTCCTTGCCGGCTTGGCCGGCGCTCTCTCGTATCGGGCTGCCGCTGGCCTGATGCACTGGGCGCTGCCGCTTCAGCGCGTCCTGCGTGACTCGTCGTCGCCCGGGGGTGCGCTGCACGAGTCCTCATGCATGGAATTCGCACCATGTTCAGATGTGTTCTGTTGATCTGCCTCCTGGGAACCACCGTCCGCGGCGAGGCCGAGCCCTTGAGCTTCGATGCGGCGCTGGAGCTTGCGACGCGATCGTCGCCCGACATTGCCGTACAAACCGCCAGCGTCGAGGCGGCGCACGCCGCTTACGTCGCTGCCGGAAGACTACCCGACCCGAAGCTCACGGTGGGCATCGAGAACCTGCCCGTTACCGGTGACGAGAAAGGGAGTCTGACTCGAGACTTCATGACCATGCGCAAGGTGGGTCTGATGCAGGAGGTGCCCAACTCCGGCAAGCGTGAGGCTCGCGCCGCCGCTGCGGAGGCCGGCGCTGCCCGGGCACAAGCGGAGCGGCGCGTGAGCATCCTCACCGTGCGCCGGGATACTGCGGTGGCGTGGCTGGATCGCTATTACCTGGAGCGCCGCATGGCGCTGTTTGATGAACTCGATCGGGAGAATCAGCTCTTCGCACAGGCCGTTCAGGCGCAGTTCGCAGGCGGTCGCGGCATGCCCGCTGATGTGATTATGCCGAAGCAGGAGGCGGCCGAGATCGCGGATCGCCGCGATGAGCTCGCAAGCGAGATCGCGAAATCCAAAGCGACATTGAGGCGGTGGACCGGCGCGGCCGGCGACGAGCCCCTGCCGGGCGATCCGCCGGCGTTGCCAATCGATGCCGAGCATCTTCGGGGACACATTCACGAACACCCCGAACTGGCAGTGTTTGTTCCCATGACGCAGATGGCCCAAGCCGAGGTACATGAGGCGGAAGCTACGAAGCGGCCGGACTGGGGCGTGGAGGTGGCCTACGGGCGCCGTGGCGCCGCCTTCAGCGACATGGTCTCGTTGCAGTTCACCCTCGATCTGCCGGTATTCACCAGGACGCGCCAGGACCCACAAATCGCAGCGAAGCGGCAGGACCTGGCGCGCGTCGAGGCGCAGCGTGAGGCGATGCTCCGCGACCACACGCAAGAGCTCGATGCCGAATTGGCCGAGTATGAGGTGACTACCCGACAGCTTGCGCGCCTGCGGGACGTGCACCTATCGCTGGCGCAGCAGAAGGTTGACTATCAATTCGCCAGTTACCGCGCCGGCAAGGCGGACCTGGCTGCGGTGTTGAACGCCCGTCGCGAGTTGATAGAAGCGCGGCTCAGGCAGATTGAGGTCGAAGGCAAGCGCGCCGCAACGGTCGCGAAGCTCTACTTCTTCTACGGCGCCGGAGCGACTGACCGCAAGACGCTACCGGGCGAGGGGGGCTCGCCATGAACGGTGCACGCCACAACTGGATCGTGTTATCCGTGGCCGCTGCGGCGGTGTTGGCGGCCGTCAGCGCGGGCGGCGGCTACTGGTTCGCTCGCCGGGGGAGCGCCTCGATAAATCCTGCGCACTCCGCGACCATCATGTCCTCCTCCGACGGCATAGGCGTCGAAGGCAAGGACCGGAAACCGTTGTACTGGTATGACCCCATGGTGCCGAACCAACATTTTGACAAACCCGGCAAGTCCCCCTTCATGGACATGCAGTTGGTCCCGCAGTATGCCGACGCGGGCGGCGGTGAGGGGGGCGTCAAGATCGATCCGAGCATCGTGCAGAATCTCGGCGTGCGGTTGACCCCGGTCGAGCGGGGAACGCTGTCGCGACCCCTCGATGCGTTCGGTAGTATCACCTTCAACCAGCGCAACGTCGCGGTCGTCCAGGCACGCACCAATGGATTCGTCGCCCGGGTGTATGCGCGAGCCCCGGGCGACGTAATTCGGCGCGAGGCGCCGCTCGTGGATCTGCTGGTACCGGAGTGGGCCGGCGCGCAGACCGAATTCCTCGCGATGCTAAAGAGTGGGGATCGCGAATTGGTCGCTGCCGCCCAGCAGCGACTGCTGTTGCTGGGCATGCCCGCAGATTTGATCGCGAGCATCGAGGCGAGTCGCCAGCCCCGCACAACGGTGACGGTCCGAGCGCCGCTCGGCGGGGTCATCGCCTCCCTGGAGGTTCGCGAGGGTATGACAGTCGCGTCCGGTGCCACGATGGCCAGGATCAACGGACTTGCCACTGTCTGGCTCGAAGCGGCGCTTCCGGAGGCCGCAGCCGAGCTCGCGCCGGTGGGCAAGACCGTTGAAGCCCACCTCACAGCCTATCCCGGAGAAAGCTTCAAGGGGCGGCTGATTGCCGTTCTCCCGGAGGCCAACACCGAAACGCGCACGCTACGCGTGCGCATCGAGCTGGCGAATCCAAACGGTCGCTTGAGGCCCGGGATGTTCGCCCAGGTGCGACTCGAGTCGGGGGATCAAACCCCACACCTGTATGTTGCTTCGGAGTCGGTCATTCGCACCGGCACTCGCACGGTCGTGGTGGTGGCGGGCGCGCAGGGACGCTTTGTCCCAACGCAAGTGCAGACCGGCGGGGACGTCGATGGTAAGACCATCATTCTGCGGGGTCTGACAGAAGGGCAGAAAGTCGTTGCCTCGGGTCAGTTCCTGATCGATTCGGAGGCCAGTCTCAAAGGCGTGCTCACGCGCCTCGGCGGGAGCAAGCCCGAGGGCAGCCCACCCTTGGACAACGGCTCGATGCGTGACAGAGTTCCAGATCGCCAACCGGCACGCGGGAGCGCTCGATGATCGAGCATGTCATTCGCTGGTCGGTGATGAATCGCCCGTTCGTGCTGCTCGCGGCCCTTTTTTTGGCGGCATGGGGCATTTGGGCCGTGCAGAGCACACCGGTGGACGCGCTGCCGGACCTGTCCGATGTGCAGGTCATCATTCGCACGACATACCCGGGGCAAGCGCCGCAGATCGTCGAGAACCAGGTCACCTATCCCCTGGCCACGACGATGCTCTCCGTGCCCGGCGCGAAGACGGTTCGCGGCATTTCCTTCTTCGGCGATTCGTTCGTCTACGTGCTTTTCGAGGACGGCACCGATCTGTACTGGGCACGCTCCCGGGTGCTCGAGTATTTGAATCAGGTGCAGAACCGCCTGCCGGCGACTGCGAAGACTTCCCTCGGTCCCGATGCTACCGGGGTGGGTTGGATCTTCGAATACGCGCTGGTGGATCGAACCGGCCAGCACGACCTCAGTCAGCTGCGTGCGCTGCAGGACTGGTTTCTCAAATACGAGCTCAAGACGCTGCCCAATGTCGCCGAGGTCGCGAGCGTCGGCGGCATGGTCAAGCAGTATCAGGTGGTGCTCGATCCCGCCAAGCTCATCGCCTTCGGCATTGCGCACGAAAAGGTCATCGCGGCGATTCAACGAGCGAATCAGGAAACCGGCGGGGCAGTGTTGGAGCTGGGGGAAACCGAGTACATGGTGCGCGCGTCGGGCTACTTGAAGAGTCTCGAGGATTTTCGTGCGGTCCCACTTGGAGTGAGCGCAACGGGTATTCCGATTCGAGTGGGTGATGTGGCCACGGTGCAGTTGGGGCCGGAAATGCGCCGCGGCGTGACCGAGCTCAACGGCGAGGGCGAGGTGGCCGGCGGAGTGATTGTGATGCGCTCGGGCAAGAACGCGCGCGCCACCATTGCGGCCGTCCACAAGAAGCTTGCCGAGTTGCAGAGCAGCCTGCCGCCGGGCGTCGAGATCATCCCCACTTATGATCGCTCGCAACTGATCGATCGCGCGGTGGACAACCTGACCCACAAGCTGGTCGAGGAGTTCATCGTCGTGGCACTCGTCTGCGCGGTGTTTCTGTGGCACCTGCGCTCCGCCCTGGTGGCCATCATCTCTCTGCCGCTGGGCGTACTCGCCGCCTTTCTCATCATGCGCTACCAAGGCGTGAGCGCCAACATCATGTCCCTGGGTGGCGTGGCGATTGCGATCGGCGCCATGGTGGATGCCGCCGTGGTCATGATCGAGAACGCACATAAGCGGATCGAAGGCTGGACGCACGCGCATCCGCATGAGTCGCTGACCGGTCCGACCCACTGGGGGCTCATGACGGAAGCCGCTGTTGAAGTCGGTCCTGCGTTGTTCTTCAGCCTCCTCATCATCACGCTGTCCTTCATTCCAGTCTTCACGCTCGAAGCCCAGGAGGGGCGGCTGTTCCGTCCGCTCGCGCTCACCAAGACCTATGCCATGGCCGCCGCAGCCGGACTTTCCATCACGCTGGTGCCGGTGCTGATGGGCTTCTGGATCCGCGGAAGGATTCCGCCGGAACTGAGTAACCCGCTCAATCGCGGTCTGATTGCGCTCTACCGTCCGGCACTCGACCGCGTGCTACGTCATCCGAAGATGACGCTGCTGGGCGCGGCGCTGCTCTTCGCCTCCGTCGCGTGGCCATTGAGCCGTCTGGGTGGCGAATTCATGCCCCCGCTGAATGAAGGCGACGTCCTGTACATGCCGTCGGCGTTGCCGGGATTACCGGCATCCAAAGCAGCGGAGCTTCTGCAGATCACCGACAGACTCATCAAGACCGTGCCCGAGGTAGCGACCGTCTTCGGCAAGGCGGGGCGGGCGGAAACTGCAACCGATCCCGCGCCGCTGGAAATGTTCGAGACCACGGTTCAGTTCAAGCCGCGCAGCCAATGGCGCATTGGGATGACGCCGGAGAAGCTCCTCGATGAGCTCGACCGGACGGTCAGGGTGCCCGGTCTTACCAACATCTGGGTGCCACCCATCCGTAACCGCATCGACATGCTCGCGACGGGGATCAAGAGTCCGATTGGCGTGAAGGTGGCGGGGACTGACCTGGGCGACATCGATGCGATTGCACAGCAGATCGAGAAGGTCGCCAAAGCCGTACCCGGGGTGAGCTCTGCGGTCGCTGAACGCCTCACTGGCGGTCACTACGTAGATATCGAGATCGATCGTGCTGCCGCCGGGCGCTACGGACTCAATATCGCCGACGTCCAATCGATCGTTGCTTCCGCGGTTGGCGGTGAGACGATTGGCGAGACGGTGGAGGGCCTGGCGCGCTTTCCGATCAGCGTCCGCTACCCGCGTGAGTTGCGCGACTCCGTGGAAAACCTGCGTCACTTGTCCCTGCTCACGGCTACGGGCCAGCAGATCACGCTCGGCACCGTCGCACAGGTGCGCTTGAGCGAAGGTCCGCCGATGCTCAAGACGGAGAACGCGCGTCCGTCGGGCTGGGTGTACGTGGATGTGCGCGGGCGGGATCTGGCGTCCACGGTGGCCGACTTGCAAGCGGCGGTCGCGCGGTATGTAAAGCTCAAACCTGGAATGAGCCTCTCCTATTCCGGTCAGTTCGAATTTTTGGAGCGCGCCAACGCGCGTCTGAAGCTCGTCGTGCCGGCGACACTGGCCATCATCTTCCTGCTCCTGTATGGCACCTTCCGGCGCTTTGATGAAGCCGTGCTCATCATGGGGACGCTTCCTTTTGCGCTGACCGGCGGGATCTGGTTTCTTTACCTGAAGGGCTACAATGTTTCGGTCGCTACGGGCGTCGGTTTCATTGCACTCGCCGGTGTCGCCGCTGAATTCGGCGTCGTCATGTTGCTCTATCTCAAGCAGGCGATTGGGGCCCGACTGAAACAGGGCCTGGAACTCACGGCGGACGTGCTGGACGATGCGCTGCGCGAGGGCGCGGTGCTACGCGTACGACCCAAAGCGATGACGGTCGCCGTGATCGTGGCAGGGCTATTGCCCATCTTCTGGGGCAGTGGCGCAGGCTCGGAGGTGATGAGCCGCATTGCCGCTCCGATGGTCGGCGGCATGCTCACCGCCCCGCTGCTATCGATGTTTGTCATTCCGGCAGCGTATCGGGTGCTGCGGCTCAGAAGGCGCGCGATCGCTGCAGAACGGGCGGCGTTGCCCACATTGGGACACGGCAGATAATTTGCGGAGTCACATCAAAGGAGGTTCCTCTTAGCAGCCGATCCTGTCCCCCTTGAACTGCTACTGCCACGGCTACAGTGGGGGTGCGTGCGGCGGGTAATTGGCCGCCAGTGCGGCGTTCCCTTTCAAATGCGGGTGCCGTACAATCTGAGGGGTCCTAGGGGAGTAGTCGCCCTCACGCAATGTGAGGGGCCTTCGTCAACATACTTGGCGCACAAGCCATGGCGAAGGCGGCCGTTCCACGGTTTGGCGAGACTTATGACGCTGCCATGCATGTCGGACCGGGCGCAATGGCACGTCATAGTCTTTGATCGCCTGGTCCGTGGAGCGCTACGTTGGATTTCACCGCCCTCGTTCTTCTGCTGGGCTGCGCAGCAGTCATCTACTTTTCCTGTGAAGCCTTTGTGAACGGGGTGGAGTGGCTCGGCCACAGACTCCATCTGGGTCAGACCGCGACGGGAACGGTTCTGGCGGCATTTGGAACGGCTTTGCCGGAGAGCGTCGTGACGCTGGTCGCCGTTGCGTTCGGGCATAGCCCCGCGCAGAAGGAGATCGGAATTGGCGCAGCGCTAGGCGGTCCCTTGGCTTTAAGCACCGTTGCCTATGCGGTGGTCGGCATCGCCGTTCTCCTCACCGCTCGCCGCCTCGGTCGCAAGCCCGAAGTCGAAGTGAATGCGCGCCGATTGCGGCGGGATCAGCTTTGGTTCCTGCTGATTTTTGCCGCCAAGATCGCCTTGGGCTTCCTGGTGTTCTCATTCAAGCCGTGGCTGGGAATCGTGTTTCTGGCTGCCTACGCCCTCTACACGTGGAAAGAGCTGAGCCGGGAAGAAGCGGGACCCGACGAGGGCGATTTGGAGCCGCTGAAGATTCGTCCCCGCGACCCGGCCCCTGCGCTGGGCTGGGCGGTCGCGCAGACCGCCGCAGCGCTCCTCATCATCTTCGCCGCCTCCCGCGTATTCGTAAAGCAGCTCGAGTTGGTCGGGTCCGCACTGGGTCTCGATCCACAACTGGCAGCGTTGCTGTTCAGTCCGATCGCTACCGAGCTTCCCGAGGTCATGAATGCGGTGATCTGGGTACGGCAACGCAAAGAGCGGCTGGCCCTGGCCAATATCAGCGGCGCGATGATGATTCAGGCTACGGTGCCCACGGCTTTCGGCTTGTTCTTTACTCCCTGGATTCTGTCTACACCGTCGATCTTGGCGGCAATTGTGACAGCAGTGGCTGTGATCTTTCTGCAATGGATCTTCCGTTCCCGACATGTGAACAGTTTGAAGCTGGCGCAGGTGGGGTGGCTGTATGCGGTGTTTGCCGCAGTACTGATTGCGTGGGAGATTGGCTCGCCGCTCGGTTGAGCCGCGCAGATCGCCCTGCGCTGGATGGGCACGGGGTGCATCACTCTCCTGAAGGGACGTGCCCTTTGGTATTCGATGAAATCCAGTCCATCGCGGCCATCAGGACACCGGACACGACGAAAGTCAGATGAATGGCGACCATCCAGCCCAGACGCTGGCCATCGACGTGTGCGCCGCTGTCGCCCAGGGGCAGAAAGGCGCGCAACAGCGCTATGGCGCTGATCGCAACGATCGATGCGATCAGCTTTATCTTGAGGCCTGAAAAATCGACCGTTCCCATCCAACTCGGCCGATCCTCATGCTCGCCGACATGGATCTTCGATACGAAGTTCTCATACCCGGAGAAAATGACGATCAGCAGCAGATTACCCGTCAACGATAGATCGATCAGGGATAGCGCAAGGAGAATCGCCTGCTCGGCGCCCATGGCTTGAATATGCGCAAGTTCCGTGAACAGCTCGCGCACGAAGACGACGAGGACCATTGCGAGGGCCAGCACCATGCCAAGGTAGAAGGGGGCCAGAATCCAACGGCTGGCAAACAACACTGCCTCGACTGCGACTTCCAGCTTGGGTCTTGACTTCGTCATCGTTCTGGTCCCTCGACGCGTCCATTGCGGCTGTCAGCGCTCGCCGACCGCCAATGTAAAGGTCTGTACGAAATGAAAGTCCGGTCGCCGCAGTGCGAACTGCGGATGCTGCGGGTCGCAAAGACGAGTGAGCTCAGCGTAATCCTCGCTCGACAGGTATGGTCGCAGACGCTCTCCCCACGTATCTCGGAAAATTGTCTCAGTCAGGTAGGCCTCGTCTGCGGGGCCTAGCGGAGACACGCGCTCGATCACGAATGTTCGCGCTCTGACATTGCAAAACTGCGCCTGACGCAACACGCCCAGCAGGGATCGAACGGCCGCCAAGTCCCGCTCGCTGACCCTGTAACGGTCTCGGTAGTACTGGCGTACCGCCTCGTTGGTCAAGCGCTCGAGTCTCGCATCCCAGGCAAAATACATGTCAGGCAGCACTGAGCTTTGGCCCAACGCGATACGGCCAGCGGGGCACAACAAAGATCCCAGCAGCCTCACTCCGGCGGCCGGATCTCGCAGGTGGTTAATCGTATTCATACACCAGACTAAGTCGAAGGTCGCGCCCCGAAGGGGCGCTCTCAGCAAATCCGCTTGCAGCACCAGCGTTCGCGGCGAAGCGATCGCACGTGCCGCAGCTACGTGTGCTGCCGCGAGATCCATCCCGACGACTACACCATCGGCCCCGACCTTATCGGAAAGCCATTGCAGCGCCTGTCCGGTACCGCACCCCGCATCGAGAACGCGCGCTTTGGGCCGCAGGTCCAGGCTGGCGATGATCTGGCGAAGCTCAGGTTCGGCGAATGCGTTGAACAGCCGCAATTTGCGCGAGTAGTCGCGCGCAGTCGTATCGCCGAGCAGTCCAGGCAATGCACTCATGCTGTCCGTCACCCTCCAGTAGCGCCGTGACGGGCACCACTTGCGGAATATTACGCCTGATTGACAGCTAGGAAAGCCGGCCGGAACGCACCGTTATGGCAGCAGCAATCGGTCGGAGGCGTTGGCGAGCACGCGCCCGCATTTGCATCCGTGATGTCGCCGCGTCCGCTACTGAGTTCTGGGCACCAGTGCGATCGCAACGCTCGCGAGAACGCATAGCAACACGATCGCGATCGGAGGCGCGCGCCATCGTTCCAGAAGCACGAATCCGGTCACGGCAATGGCAACATCCGTACCACTTCCGACTGCGCTCACCCACACAGGGTTATACAACGCCGCGCCCAGAATTCCGACGACGGATGCGTTGACCCCTGCCAGGATCGCCTGGGTGCCCTTGATGTGCATAAGTCTACCCAGAAGCGACAGTCCGGCGATCGCCAACAGCAAACCGGGAAGGAAGATTGCAATCAACGCCACGGCCGCCCACAGCCCTGAAGCGTGTGCCGGTGCACTGGCCGCGCCGAGATAGGCGGCGATCGTGAACAACGGTCCGGGCATGCCCTGCGCGAATCCGTACCCCGCCAGAAATGTATCGTCCGAAATCCAGCCGTCCGGCACCAATGCCTCACGCAGCAACGGCAGCACCACATGCCCGCCACCGAAGACAAACGCTCCGGCACGATAAAAGATGCTGGCAAGCGCAAGCGGTCCATGCGGTGCGAACCGTGCCAACGCGGGTAGGGCGAGCAGCAGGCCGCAGAAGAGAGCGAGAGCCATCCAAGCTATTCGTAGATCAATGCCGACGACCGGAGTCACGCAGGGGAGCTGTATCGTGCGGCACAGACTCCAACCGCCGAGCGCTCCGAGAAACATTGCCGCGAGTTGAATGGCTCCGCTGCTATGGAACAGGAGCATTGCGGCGGCGGCTAGCGCAATGGCTGTGCGCTCGCGATCCGGGCACAGAGTGCGAGCCATGCTCCAGACCGCTTGCGCGACCACCGCGACCGCGGTCAGCAGGAGTCCATGCAGTACGGCTTGCATCAGTGGACCCCGTACCTGCGGTGTCAGAACCGCAAAGGCGTACATGAGCAGCGCCGAGGGAAGCGTGAAGCCAGCCCAGGCCGCCAGTGCGCCAAGCCAGCCAGCCCTGCGAAATCCAATGAGAAATCCGACCTGACTGCTCGTCGGGCCTGGAAGCAGCTGGCACATTGCGACGAGGCCGGCGTACTCGCTTCCGTCCAGCCAGCGGCGCTCCCGCACATATGCACGCTCGAAGTATCCGAGGTGCGCAATCGGACCACCGAATGACGTCAGTCCCAGTTTAAAGGATGCGCGAAATGTCTCCGCGGCTGAGCCTGGCGCGAGAGCGGGCACGTCCGTGCTCAGGACCGTCGCTGTCCTCCCGCACCGGTCTCGACCTGCATTACCTTCGCATTTCTGATCGTCGCCAGTCATCAACTAGAATTGCCAGCTTCCCGGATACGCTCCACCAGCGCAGAGGTGGATTTCTCAGGCACCAAGGGCACCAGCGCCACACGGCCGCCCGCGGCTTCCATCCATTCCCGGCCCACGACCTCCTCCAGCCGGTAGTCGCCGCCTTTGACCAGCACATGCGGCCTGACGCTCTGCAGGACCTCGAGCGGAGTGTCCTCGTCGAAAATGGTTACCGCATCGACGAAACCGAGTGCGGCCAGCATTGCGGCGCGGTCCTCTTGCGGCACGAGCGGGCGCTCAGGACCTTTCAGCCGGCGCACCGAAGCGTCGCTGTTGATCGCAAGCACCAGAACATCGCCAAGTTTGGCTGCCTGACCCAGCAGGGACAGATGTCCCGCATGCAGCAAGTCGAAGCAGCCGTTCGTAAACACGATCCGTTTGCCCGCCATGCGCCATGACGCCGCGCGGGTCGCAAGATCGTCGCGCCTAAATATTTTGCCGTCCGGCCGGGCTGCGAGGGCATCACGAATGCTGCCCACGTCAACAGCTACTGCGCCAATCTGTCCCACCGAAACACCGGCTGCCGCGTTCGCCAGTTGCGTTGCCGCGAGCAGGGGCGCCTGGCAGGCAAGCGAAAGAGTGAGAACCGAGATAGCCGTGTCGCCGGCGCCCGTGACGTCGTACACGGCGCGTTGGATCGCGGGGACTGCGACGTCATGGCCCTGAACTGGCACCATCAACATTCCCCGATCACCGAGTGTCACCACCATCGCATCGAGGCCGGCAGCCGCGGCCAGGGGTCGCGCGGCCGCGGCGATTGCCGCGGTATCGTCCGCATCGAGCGTCTGACCGGCGGCGGCTTCCAGCTCGCGCAGATTGGGAGTGATGGTCGTTGCGCCGCGGTAGCGGGTGAAATCACGGTGCTTGGGATCGACGACAACGGGTCCGGTGCCGCGTAAGCCAGTGACGGCGGCGATAGTTTCGGCCGTGAGCACCCCCTTCGCATAGTCGCTCAGGATGATTGCGTCGGGACGCGGGCCGTCCGTAAGCTTCGAGATCATGCGGACGGTCGCCTGCACGGCGCAGGGCTTCACATCCTCCCAATCGAGCCGCAGCAACTGCTGGCTGTGCCCCAATATCCTCAGCTTGCGAGTCGTGCGCCGTTCAGGAAGCTTGATAACGGCCCGGGTGTTGATGTTCGAAGCGCCGCACAGACGCAACAATTCCGCACCCGCCACGTCATCCCCGATGACTCCCGCCAGAGTGACTTCCGCCCCCAGGGCTGCGACCTGTCGCGCCACATTGGCGGCGCCGCCCAGACGGCTTTCCGAATCGCGCACTCTGACCACCGGAACGGGCGCCTCCGGTGAGATCCTTTCGACCGCGCCCATGACGTATTCGTCGAGCATCAGATCGCCGACGACCCAGATGTGCAGCCCTTGATAGCGCTCGAGGATGGCGAGCAGCGAGCTGACTTCCGCCATGCGGGTGTCCTCGTTCATGTCGCCGCCTGTTCCCGGATCAGCGCATCCAGTGAATCTGCGATGGCGTGAATACACAGCGTGTGCACTTCCTGAATGCGTGCCGTGACGGCCGATGGTGCGCGAACCAAAATGTCTGCATGGGCGGCCAGGTCCCCGCCGCCCTCTCCGGTCAATGCAACCACGCGGCAGCCGAGGCCGCGGGCGGTTTGGGCCGCCTGAACGACGTTCGGCGAATTGCCGCTGGTGCTGATCGCAAACAGCAGATCGCCTTTGCGGCCAAGTGCCTCGATCTGGCGCGCGAATACGCGCTCGTAGCCATAGTCGTTGCCGATCGCGGTGAGGGTCGCCGTGTCGGCGGTCAGAGCGATGCCGGGCAACCCCCGGCGTTCCAACAGAAACCGGCCCACGAGCTCAGCCACCAGGTGTTGCGCATCCGCTGCGCTTCCGCCATTCCCACATGCAAGAATCTTGTGTCCGCCGCGCAGACAGTCGTCGGTCGCCGCCACAACACGCGCGAGAACGTCCGGCAACTCTGCGGCTGCGCGCGCAGCAACCACGGTGTGCTCCGCGAAGACGTTGGCAATCGACATGGCTATGTTACTCACGACGTTCAGTTGGCACTTCAGGGGATGTCAGGCGAAACACGTCAGCGATAGCGATCCGGCTGCGAAAGATAACGCTCGACATAATCCCGGACTCCATCGACGAGCGAGGTGAACGGGCGTGTGTAGCCCGCTGCGCGCAGGCGCTTCATGCTGGCCTGCGTGAAATACTGGTAGTTCGGGCGGATGGCGTCCGGCATATCCACATACTCGATGTGGGGGGGGCGACCCAAGGCCCCGAATACCGCGCGGGCAAGGTCCTCGAAACTGCGCGCGTGGCCGGTTCCGAGATTGAAAAGGCCATTGACCTCCGGGTGGCCGAGAAGCCACAACGCCACGTCGACGCAATCGCCGACATAGACGAAGTCGCGCTTCTGGCCTCCATCGGGCACGTCGGGCCGATGCGAGCGGAACAGCGTCAATGTCTCGCCCGCGGCGGCGAGCGGATACTTCTGCGCAACGACACTTTGCATGCCGGCCTTGTGGTATTCATTCGGGCCGTAGACGTTGAAGAATTTCAGACCCACCCATTGCGCCGGTCGCGGGCCGCCGCTCGTGAGCTCGCGCGCGACCCAGCGGTCGAACAAGTGCTTGCTCCATCCGTAGGCATTAAGCGGCCGTAACGTCGCAAGAGCCGCGGGTGAGCCGTCATCGTCGAAGCCCTGCTCGCCGGCGCCGTAAGTGGCGGCGGAGGACGCGTAAATAAACCGTTTGCCGCGGCTGGCGCACCATCGCCACAACGTCAGTGACAGCCGGAAGTTGACCTCCATGATGAGATCGACGTCGGTCTCGGTCGTCGAAGAGATGGCACCCATGTGCACGATCGTCTCGACCGCGGCGCCGTGCGTATCGAGCCACGTAGCCAGTGCTTCCGGAGCCACCACGTCGCCCATCTGGACCTTGGCCAGGTTGCGCCACTTCGCGGTGCGGCGGAAGCGATCGCACACGGCGACCCGCGCGCCGCGTTCCGCGAGCGCCGCGGTGATGTTCGAACCGATAAAACCAGCGCCGCCGGTCACCAGAATCATTGACGTAAGGGCGGTCCGGCCGCGAGTAGGAAGAGCACTGTAAAGGTCATTTGTGATGCGACCGTGGATTTTGGGTATTGCGCTGGCGCGACTGAATGGAACTTTACGCTCTCATTGCAAAAACGTCATATTCGGCCGTGAGATTGGCTCCCCCGAGGGTATCAGGCGTGAACAACTACCGTGCTTCACCTGCCGCCGATCGCTAGGCAAAGTGCCGCCTGGCCAGGGCTATTGACGTGAGCGCAGCGGCTGGCAATTCCTCTTCACCATCTTCCGCCTCCGGGAAGGGTGCAGATGTCGTTGTTGCGAAGGCGGATCCTCCGGTCATGTGAGTCGGCGTATCGCATGCGGCAAAGTGGCGAGGCGCGACGCTCCTCAACAGGCTGCAGGGTGTGTTCTCTGAAGTCGCGTGGGTGTTGATGGCAAATCTCATGTGGTTGGAATGCGGCCTAGTCACTGCTCGCAATGCCTCTTTCCGGCACGACGTCATGAATGTCGTGCTCGGTGAGCGGCTGCTGTCCGCCGGAATCGGTGCTGTTACAGCACGCGGGCGCGACGCAGGAAGCTGTTGGAACCTAAGAAGATGTCGTCAAGCGCGATGGAAAGCACCCCGAATGACGCATCGACCAGAATCGAGCTCGCACAGTTTCTGGTGCAGAGCGAACGAACCTCGCAGGCGGTGAACCTGCTCAAGGGAAACGGTATCGACGAGGCCATCGCGCGCTACGACGCGCTGTACAAAAGCGACCCTCGCGTACAACAGGTCGCGGCCAACAATCTCGCCATGCTGCTGGTGACCTACAAGACGGATCAGGTCAGCCTGGACCGTGCACGGGATCTGACGTCCAGCTTCGGAACCTCTAAAAACAGTGCGTTTCTCGACACCAGCGGCTGGGTGCACTTCAAGCGCCGGGAATATCGAGATGCGGTAGCTGTGCTGGAGCGCGCGGCCGACCGTTCGCCCGATTCCAAGGTGATCCGCTATCACCTCGGCATGGCTCAGCTGCAGGTAGGAGAGCGGGAGCAGGCTCGCACGAACCTGGAGAGGGCGCTGTCCGGCTCTGCGACCTTTACCGGATCCGATGAGGCGCGCGTGGTGCTGGCATCCCTGAACGTTCGCGCCGGCTGAGCTCCAGCTCCTGGCATCGTGCGTAGACTGCCGGCGCTGCGCCGTTACGCATCGCAATCCAGGGCAAGCGCATCTGGATGACAACGCCTGGCTGCGGCTGGTGCCTAAGCGTCACCTCTGCCGGGGGCGGAGCGGCCCCGCCCCCTTCGTCTGGTCATCGTTCGCTGCGGGAGACAGCGGAAGCGTATCGCAGAGCCGAAGACTGCGGCTGCTGCTCAACGCGCCCGTCCGCGGCGAAATAGATTCACGATTGCCAGCAGCACAACCGCTCCCAGTAGTGAAATGATCAGCCCGCTCAAGCTGAAGTCGCCCTGATTGATGGTGGCCCCGCCGATCAGCGGGGTGATCAGCCATCCCGCCAGCAGGGCCCCGATGATGCCCACCACGATATTCAGCCCTATGCCCTGCTGAGCGTCGGTATTCATGATCTTGCTTGCGATCCAGCCGATGAGGCCGCCTACGATCAACCAAAGGATAAAATTCATAAATTGCCCTCACGCGTCCCGGACTTGACGGGAACCGGACGTCCGCAACTTCTATGCCCGCCCGCGACCCGGTTCACGTCTTCAATGAAGGGAAATCACCTTTCCGGCCGACTTCAGGCACACTTGATAGCCAACCGCGCCAAGCTAGCAGTCGAGGCCATAATCCCATGTGCGGAATCGTCGGAGCCATCGCCGAACGCAATATCGTCCCCATCCTGATGGAGGGCCTGCGGCGGCTTGAATATCGCGGCTATGACTCGGCGGGTCTGGCCGTATTGAACGGCTCCAACCACCTGACGCGTCTGCGCACGGTCGGCAAGGTGAAGATGCTCGGCGAGGCGCTCGAGCAAACGCCAACGACCGGAAAGATCGGTATTGCCCACACGCGCTGGGCAACACACGGTGTCCCTAGCGAGCGCAACGCCCACCCGCATATTTCGCTCGACGGCCTCGCGATCGTCCATAACGGGATCATCGAAAATCACGAAGAACTGCGCGAGGAGCTCAAGCGCGCGGGCTACGTGTTCACCTCGGAAACCGACACCGAAGTCATCGCCCATCGCATTCATCATCATCTCGAGACGGTAAAGGATCT
>JAQGOC010000369.1 GCA_028293805.1 Gammaproteobacteria bacterium | reverse complement strand
ATCCAGCACCTGTCCGCGTACGCGGTTGCGGATCACATCCGCGAGCTCTCTTTCCATGCTCTTGCGGACCTCGGCCCGCAACGCTTCTATCCCACCCTCTTCGACACCGTACGCGCGGCAAAATTCCTCGTCCACCTCAGGAAGGGAGTGCTCTTCGACTCTCTTTATGGTGAGGTGCAGCTCGGCGATCCGCCCCGCGAGGGCCTTATTGGGGTGCTCTGCCGGAAATGAAACGGGGACGGTGCGTTTCTCGCCCGCGACGGCACCTTTCACGCCCTCTTCGAGTTCCGGCATGGACGTGTGCGCTCCGATGACGATGTTAACGTCGGTGCCCTCGCTGCCTTCGAAAGGCTGGCCCTCGATGCGGCCCTCATAGTCGACGACGACGCGATCCGTATCGCGGGCATCGCGCTCGACCGCAGTAAACACCGGCCGCTGGCGCCGCATGCTCTCGATCATCGCATCGACATCCGAATCGGTTACCGACGCGCTAGGTCGCTCCACCGTCACGCTGTCGGGAGCTTTGACTGTGACGTCGGGGAGCACCTCGAACACGGCGGCGTACTTGAGATCGGAGTCGGGGCCCATGGCGATGGGCTCGATCCGCGGTCCGGCGGCGGGCGTGAGCTTTTCCTGGCTCAACGCCTGTGCAAAGGAGCTGCGCATCAGATCGCTGACCACCTCGGCGTGCACCTTCTCGCCGAACTGCTTGCGTATGACTGTGAAGGGCGCCTTTCCGGGACGGAACCCCTTCAGGCGAGCCGTACGGGAAATCTGCTTCAGCCGCTGCTCGACTTCGGAAGCGACCTCGGTGGCCGGCACGGCCACTTCGAGACGCCGCTCGAGCCCGCTGGTGGCGGACAGTGATACCTGCATTTCTTGAATCCTCGAACCTGCGAATAATCTGCTGGGAGCCGTTGCTCGGGCCCGTACGCGCGCTATCAGCCACTCATGCGGACTTCGCCGCTGTGGGCGACGCCCGTGAGTCCTGGGCGTCGCGCCCAGGGACTGCGAAAGGAGGGACTCGAACCCTCACGGGTTTCCCCACTGGCTCCTAAGGCCAGCGCGTCTACCAATTCCGCCACTCTCGCTCATGCCGAGCGCGCACCACACGTACGGCGCGCAAGGCAACACCTTCCGGCCGTGCGTCGGGATTCATCATTATAGCCGATGGCCGGGCAGGAAATGGGCGCCGGATCGATCCGAGCAGCCCAATGCCCGCCCCGGGGCGGCGGCTCCGCAAAGAATCGGCGCGCGCCGCCTCCTCCGCCGAGTCCCGGGCCTAAGGGTCTGGGGAAGCTATCTCTTGCGCTCGAGGTTCGACACGACCCGCATTGCGGCTTCCAGCCGCTCGATCTCGTCCTGAATCCGGTCCGCGACGCTGCGCTGCAGGACCGTCGCAACATCATCATCCAGCTCGCAGTTCTGCTGCTTCAAGGCAGCCACTGCGACGACCACAGCGGACTGAACGTGGCGCAAACGCACCACCACCTCGCCCAGCTGACCTCTGATCGATCGCGTCTTGGAGATCGACTTGCCTGCCACCATATCGCTCCTCCACTCTCTCCCTTGGGACCGTCACCCGCGTCGCCCGGCTTGCGCGAAGTGGTCAAGGTACGTTACGTTAGTACGAAAACACAATACTAATGTAATGTGATCGCGGCGGGAAGGTGTCATGACAATACATTTGTGCTGCAGTGCCCCACCGCCGTCTGGCGCAACGGAAGTCGACATGACCGCAAGGCGTGAGAAACAGGAAAGCAGCGGCTTTGCCGCGCGCCTGCGGGAGGTGATCGAGGCATACGGAAGCGCAAGCGGCCTGGCCAAAGCCATCGAACGCTCCGAAGGAGCCGTGCGCAAATGGCTGCGCGGCGAGTCGGAGCCCAACGTCACGGACCTGCGCTCCGTTTGCGAGCAAACGGGCACCAGTATCGAATGGCTCGTCGCCGGCCGCGGGCAGCGCGAGGCGCTGGGGCCCGGCGTACGGGAAACGGCGCCCCCATACCAGAACGCCCCGCACGAACAGGTGAACACCGCGCTCCTCGAAGGAATCATCGCCGCGGTCGAGGAGGAATTGCGCAGCGCCGGCCTGACGCTTCATGTCGCCAAAAAATCCGTGCTCGAGGCGCACTTGTACGATCTGTGCCGCGAGCGTAAGGAAGTAGACCGGGAGGCGGTCGCACGCCTCGTGAAACTCGTAGGGTGAACCCCTTGCAGCGCTGGTTGCCGACACGCGGGAGACGGTATCTCTTCGCCTTCGCCGTCACGGTGTCGGCGCTGTTGGCTGCCATCGCCTTGCGGGCGCTGACGGGAGCGGGCCCTGCGCTGCTCATGGCGTCCTTCCCGGCGCTTCTGGCCGTGACGTTTTATTCGGGCGCCGGACCGGCCGTCATAAGTTGGTTGTTTGCCATTTGTGCGACGGCGCTGACGTGGGGCGGATCGGCCATTCATCCGGTGTTGACGGGGTCGAATCTCTGGACGCTGGGTGCGTTTGCCGTCTCCACGGCGCTGAGCATCGTCATCGGCGCACGCGCACGGCGCGCGGCACTGCAGGAGAGGACCGCTCTCCTGCTCGTCGAGCGGCGCGCCCGGCACGATGTGAGTCGCGCCGAAAAGAACAAGGTTGCGGCGCTCTCGAAGCTCTCTCACGATCTGCGAACTCCGTTGAGCACCATTATCGGCTGGGCGCAGGTGCTGCGCGCGCAGAACCCACCCGAACAGATGCTCCACGGACTGGAGGTCATCGAGCGCAATGCCCGCAACCAGACGCGGATCATCGAGGAGCTGCTCGACGGCAAGCAGGCATCGATCGAAGGCGAGCGGCACGCCGAGCGCGCCGATCTGCGGGAAGGACCCCGCCGCGATGACGCCAGCGACCCGAAAGTGCCGCGCGTGGCGCAGTAATTCCCTGACGACAGCGGCCAGTGTGTCTGCCGGCACGCCGGCAGACGGCCAAGCTGTAGCAGCGGGCCAATGCAACGTCGCAGGTTGCCTTTCCCCCCAGGTTGCTCTCAACATAAACTTGTCCGCTGCCGCAAAGCCGTAGCGAGCAGCGCGCCATAGCGCACGCTGCGCGTGGCCCGCCCCTTGCTACTGTTGCCCAAAATCCACCGTGAACTGAAGGGGACCCGTATGCCGCGTCAGATGACTTCGGCGACTCTCGACGGCGACGGCTGATCGGCACTGGCGCGGGGCTGGCCGTGATCGAACAGCTACCCTACTGTGGATCCCCGCCAATTCCGGGCGAACTGCTCGCGCGGTTCAATCTCGACCCGGTGCTCATTGTCATTCTGCTGCTCCTCGGGCTATCTCAATTCCTGACCGCGGGCACGCGCCGTAGCCGCATATCCGCCGCTTTGGGCTGGGGAATGGCCGCCGTTGCCTTCATCTCTCCGCTGTGTGCGTTGTCAGTCGCACTTTTTTCGGCACGGGTCGGACAGCATATGATTCTGCTGCTCGCGGCGGCGCCCTTGATCGCGCAGGCATGGCCGCAGAAATCCGGCGGGCACGGGACTTGGGCGCTCTGGGCGAGCGCTGGCGCATTTTTCGTGGCGTTGTGGTTCTGGCACATGCCCCGCCCCTACGATGCCACCTTCACCTCGATACCCGTGTATTGGTCGATGCACCTGACGCTGTTCGGCAGCGGCATCCTGCTCTGGCACGAACTGCTTCAGCATCGGCAGGAGCGCACGATTGACGTCCTTGCTGCCGGCGCGCTCACCTCGATGCAGATGGGCCTGCTGGGTGCGGTGCTGACGTTTGCCGGCCACCCGCTGTACTTCTGGCATCTTCTGGCACCGACAGCGGCGTGGGGCTTCACGCCACTGCAGGACCAACAACTTGGCGGAGTCGTCATGTGGGTGCCGGGAACCCTGCTACTCCTTTGGGCTGCCGTCCGCTCCCTGGGCCGGTTGTGGAGCGCTCTTGAAGGAGTGAAGGCGGCGTGAGCCTCGCGCCGCTCGGCTATCTCGATGCGGCCGGACAGCGCGCCCGCTCTGTTCTACCCCTTACGTGGTTCACCCTGATCGTTGCAACTGTCGTCTGCATCGTCATCGCGGTGTTGCTTTGGATGGCGATCCGCCGCGCGCGCGCCAACGGCGGACAGGCCGAGACCCGCTCGATCCCAGTGGAGCGCGGCGGCAATGGCATCCGCTGGATCAGCGTTGGCCTGCTCGTTTCAGCGGTGCCCCTGCTGGTGACGCTCGTCTGGACAATGGTGGCACTTGCGTCCGTGTCCGGACCGCCGGCGCATCCGGGCCTCACCCTGGATGTGACGGCTCACCAATGGTGGTGGGAAGTGCGCTATGACGCAGCGGAACCGTCCGAAACTTTCGCCACCGCCAACGAGATCCACGTACCGGTCGATGTGCCGGTGCTCGTGCGCCTGCACGGCGGTGATGTCATCCATAGTTTCTGGGTGCCCAAGCTGTCGGGCAAGACGGATGCCATTCCCGGCCAGACTAACTTGAGTTGGATGCAAGCGGAGCAGCCCGGGCGCTACCGTGGTCAATGCGCCGAGTTCTGCGGGTGGCAGCACGCCAACATGAGCTTCGAAGTCGTCGCCGAATCGAAAGCCGACTTCGCGAGATGGCGTGCCGCGCAGCTGCAGCCCGCCCCGGAACCCATCACGCCGGCGCAGGAGCGGGGCCAGTCACTGGTTCAATACCGCTGCGGACTCTGTCATCAGGTCCGCGGCACCAGCGCAGGCGCGGTCAGCGCTCCCGACCTGACACATCTCATGAGCCGTCGAACCATCGCCGCCGGCCGGCTGCTCAACAACCCCGGCAATCTCATCGGCTGGATTCAGGATCCGCAGGGCATCAAGCCGGGCACGCAGATGCCTGATCAGTATCTGTCGGCGCGGCAGCTCGCCGATGTGCAGGCGTACCTGGTGCTGCTGCGATGAAGCCGCCGGACTACCGCACGCCGCGGATCGGCACCGACAGCGACGCACAGGAGGCGAAACTCCTGCAGGCATGGGAGACCGCGCCCGGGCTGAAAGGATTTTTCAGCTCCGTCGATCACAAGGAGATCGGCATCCGCTACATCGTGACGGCCTTCCTGTTCCTCGTCCTGGGCGGCATCGAAGCGCTCGTGATGCGGCTGCAGCTCGCCGGACCCAACCTCTCGCTGCTCACCCCGGAACAGTACAACCAACTGTTTTCGACGCACGGCATGACGATGATCTTCCTGTATGCCTCGCCGATCCTGTCCGGATTCTCCAATTATCTATGGCCGCTGCTGCTCGGCAGCCGGGACATGGCCTTTCCGCGGGCGAACGCGCTCAGCTACTGGATCTACCTCGCCGCAGGCCTGTTTCTCTATGCCGGTTTCCTCAGCGGCAACGGCCCCAACGACGGTTGGTTCAACTACGTCCCCTACGCTCTGCGACAATATAACCCGGGGCTCAACCAGGACTTCTACTCACTGGGAATGGTCCTCTTGGGTATCTCGACGACCATCGGGGCGGCCAACTTCATCGTGACGGCGTTCCGGACCCGCGCTCCGGGCATGTCGATCAACAGGCTGCCGATCATGATCTGGGGCACGCTGACGGCGAACGCCGCCAACCTGATCGTAGTGCCCGCCGTCAGCCTGGCATTCTTCCTGCTGTGGATGGATCGGCAATTCGGCACCCACTTCTTCGACGTGGCGGGCGGCGGACAGCCGCTGCTGTGGCAGCATTTATTCTGGATTTTCGGCCATCCGTGGGTTTACGCGATCGTGCTGCCCGCAATGGGGATGGCATCCGACGCCCTGCCGGTGTTCTGCAGGCGCCCTCTCGTGGGCTATTCGCTGGTGGCGCTCTCTACGGTGGCCACGATGATCCTCGGCTTTGGCGTCTGGGTGCATCACATGTTCGCCACCGGCCTGCCCGGCCTGGGCCTGGCGTTCTTCTCCGGCGCCTCCATCGTCATCACGGTGCCATCCGCTGTCGCGGTCTTCGCGTGGCTGGCCACGATCTGGCTGGGTCGTCCGGTCATCACGACCGCCTTTCTATTCTTTTCATCGATGATCCTGCTCTTCGTCATCGGCGGCGTCTCCGGCTTCATGACGGCGAGCGTGCCCGTCGACTGGCAGTTGACGGACACCTATTTCGTCGTGGCGCACCTCCACTATGTCCTGATCGGCATCAACGTGTTTCCGGTCGTCGGCGCCGCCTATTTCTGGATCCCGAAAATGAGCGGGCGAATGCTGGACGAGCGGCTCGGCCGCTGGAACTTTTGGACGATGTTCCTGGGATTCAACCTGGCCTTTCTGCCGATGCACCTCACCGGCCTGCTCGGCATGCCGCGCAGGGTCTATACCTACGGGGAAGGAATGGGCTGGGATACCCTGAATCTCATTACATCGATCGGGAGCTTCGTGTTCGCGGTGGGCCTACTGTTGTTCTTCCTCAACGTCTGGAAGAGCTTGCGCAGCGGCGCCGCCGCGGGCCCCAATCCCTGGGATGCGCCGACGCTGGAATGGGCGGTATCCTCCCCACCCCCGCCCTATAACTTCGCCGTCATTCCGACCGTTGCCTCACGACATCCGCTCTGGGAAGACCGGCTCGATGAGGAGGGCGCGGTATCGTCGATCGAGCGCGGCATGCTGCTCGACAACGGGAAGGAAACCATCGCCACGACCGCGGTGGATGCCGTTCCGGACATGGTCCTCGAGATGCCGGAAGACAGCTTCGCCCCGGTGCTGTTGGCGGCGGGCGCAGCGGTGCTGTTCGTCGGGCTGCTCCTGAAGATGTGGCTCATTGCGGGATGCGGCGCCGGCGTCGCGGCGCTCGCGATGCTCAATTGGCTGTGGCCGCGGCGGGAATTGCGCGAGCGGGAAGCGAGCCCATGAACGAGACGGCCCTTGCACAGCCGCAGAAGCTGCCGGTCGGCCCGATCGGCCGCCATGGGATCGGCTACTGGGGCGTCGGCACCCTGGTAGCCAGCGAAGCGGCACTGTTTGCGTATCTGCTGTTCTCCTATTTTTACGTCGGTGCTGCCGCCCAGCCAGGCTGGCTGCTCGAGCCTGCGCCGAGCCTGAAACTCGCCGTCCCCAACACCCTGCTGCTGCTCGCCTCGAGCCTGGTGGCGTGGGTTGGCGAGCGTGGAATCCTGGAGCGGCGCCGTTGGCAGGCGCTGCTCGGATTCGGCGGCGCGACCCTCATGGGGACGGTGTTCGTGCTCGTGCAATGGTTCGAGTGGAAAGCGAAGACCTACAAGCTCGGTACTTCGAGTTACGCCTCGCTGTACTTCGTCACCACGGGATTCCATATCGTGCACGTCGTCGTGGGAATCGTGGTACTCGCCGCGATCTTCGCCTGGACGGCACTGGATTACTTCAGTCCCCGCCGGCGGCTGACAGTGTCTGCGGGAGTGCTCTACTGGCACTTCGTCGACATCGTCTGGCTGTTCGTCTTCACGACCTACTACGTCACGCCTTACCTGGGATTCGGCCAATGACAGCCGACCCTGCCTCCTTGACGCATCATCCGGCACCGCATCGGGATCGCGTGGGGCGGTATGAGAGCGCCTTCGGACTTCTGGGCGGCCCACTCGCCTGGTTCGTGCAACTGTGCACCGGCTACGGCCTGGCGAGCTGGTCGTGTTTTCCGAAGGACCAGCGTGGGCTGACACCCATCGAGGGCGCCGCATGGATCTGGCCCACGATAATCGCAATGTTGGTTGCCGCCGTCGTGATAGCCCTGGCAGCGTGCTACACCTCCTGGCGCCTGTTTCGGCGAACACGCGACGAAGCCGCAAAGGGACATCATCATCTGATGGAGGTTGGGGTCGGACGAACTCGCTTCGTTGCGTTATGGGGCGTGTTGCTGGGAGGCGGTTTCGCGCTCGCTACGATCATCAATGCCGTCGCCTTCATGGTACTGCCGCGATGCGCGGGCTGATCGCCATTGTGGCGGTTGCTGCGCTCGGCGGTTGCGGCGGCGGTACGGACCGCGCCCGACTAGCGGAAGCACGGACGCTGATCGCGAGCGATTGCGCCGCCTGCCACCAGGTGCCGGGAGTCTCCAGCGCGAAGGGCCGCGTCGGTCCATCGCTGGCCGGAATTGCGCATCAACAGATCATCGCCGGCCACTTCGCGAATACACCTGAAACCCTGGTCAATTGGATCGAACATCCGCAGCACATGCTTCCCGGCAACGCGATGCCCGAGATGGGGCTGTCGCACGAACAGGCCCGAACCATCGCAACGTACCTCTACACGCTGGAAGATCGCTGATGAGATTTCCCTCGACCATACTGCTTGCCCTCGCGCCGCTTGCGGCTGTTGCACAGACGGTGCCTGCCCCCGTCCCGGCCAACGAGGTATTCGCGCGTGAGGAGATTGGTCATGCCCTGGCCGAACCGACGCCGCAGGCGGGCCGCACTGCCCCAAGCGCCGCAAATGCTCCCGAGGACGATGGCCAGTGGACGATGCCGTCGAAGAATTATGCCTCGACGCGCTTTTCAGCGTTGACGGAGCTGACGCCGCAAAATGTCAAGGGTCTGCAACCGCTCTTTACGTTCTCGCTGGCCGTCAACAAGGGCCAGGAGGCCGCGCCGATCGTCGCCGATAACACGATGTTCGTCGTGACCGCCTATCCGAACTACGTGTATGCGCTCGACCTGACCAAGCCGGGCGCCCCGCTCAAATGGAAGTTCGCGCCGAAGCCGCTGCCGGCCAGCCAGGGCGTCGCCTGCTGCGACGTCGTCAACCGTGGGGGCAGCGTCAGCAATGGCAAGTACATCTTCAACACCCTCGATGGCCAGACCATCGCGCTGGACGTCAACAGCGGGAAGCCGCTCTGGCGGACCCGGCTCGGCAACATCAACACGGGCGAGTCCATCACCATGGCCCCGCTCGTGGCCAAAGGACGCGTCTACGTCGGCAATTCCGGGGGTGAGCTCGGCGTGCGCGGCTGGATCACCGCGCTGGATGAGAACACCGGCAAGCTGCTGTGGAAGGCTTACAACACGGGGCCGGACCGGGATGTGCTCATCGGCCCGGGATTCAACCCCCCGTATGCGATGGACCGCGGCACGGATCTGGGCGTCAAATCATGGCCGCCGCAGGCCTGGAAGATCGGCGGCGGCAATGTCTGGGGATGGATCACTTACGACGCCGAGCTCGACACCCTCTACCATGGAACCGCGAATCCAGGCCCGTGGAACGCCGACCAGAGACCCGGCGACAATAAGTGGACGGCCGGCATTTTCGCCCGCGATCCGGCCAGCGGCACCGCCCGCTGGTTCTACCAGTTCTCACCGCACGACGAGCACGACTATGACGGCATCAACGAGCAGATCCTGCTCGACATGCCCTTCGCGGGCAGGATGGACAAGGTGCTGATCCATTTCGATCGCAACGGCTACATTTACATCATCCAGCGCGCCACCGGCAAAGTCCTGTCCGCCGATCCGTTCGGCCCCGTCAACACCTCCAGGGGAGTCGATCTCGCTACGGGACGACTCATCCTCAATCCGGCCAAGCAGACCAAGCTGGGCCAGGTCGTGGGCAACATCTGTCCCACCGCATCCGGAGCGAAGGACTGGAATCCCAGCAGTTTCAGTCCGCAGACCGGACTCCTCTACATCCCCCACGAGAATATCTGCATGGACTGGATGAACATGCAGGTGAGTTACATTGCCGGCACTCCCTACGTCGGCGCAAACGTGCATATGAAGCCTGGCCCGGGCGGCCACCGGGGCGAATTGACGGCGTGGGACCCGGTGCGCCGCGCTCCGGTCTGGGTCGACAAGGAAAACTTTCCGATCTGGTCCGGAACCGTCGTCACGGCGGGGGACCTGGTGTTCTATGGAACGATGGATGGTTGGTTCAAGGCCGTGAATGCCCGCACCGGCGAGCTTGCGTGGCGGGCCAAGGTCGACAGCGGGATCATCAGCCAGCCGATCAGTTATCGTGGACCGGACGGACATCAATACATCGCCGTGCTGTCGGGCGTCGGCGGCTGGTCCGGCGTGGTGGTCTCCGGTCCGGTCGATCCCCGGGACGGCTCCGCCGCGCTCGGCATGGTCAACGTCATGTCGGACCTGCCGAAATACACGACCGCCGGAGGGACGCTGTATGTGTTCGCCCTACCGCATTGAGTTAGCGGGGCTCGCATTGCTCGTGCTCGCCGGATGCAACAAGGGTCCCGCAACAGATCTTCCCGTGCGCCAACTCGGGAGCCGGGCCGTCATCGACAGCGCGCTGACGGCAGGCCTGAGCCGCAGTGCCGTCAGCGAGGATCCGCGAGCTGCGCTGTACTATGACAACGCCGCTGCCGTGAATACCGGCAGACGCCTGTTCGGCCAATACAATTGCTCCGGTTGTCACTCGAACGGCGGCGGCGGCATGGGGCCGTCACTGATGGATGACGAGTGGATCTATGGCGGCCGTCTCGAACAGATCCACCAGACGCTGGTGGAAGGCCGGCCGAACGGCATGCCGTCGTGGGGCGGCAAGGTTCCCGACGAGCAACTCTGGCAACTGGCGGCGTACGTTCGTTCGATGTCCCTGCCCGCAACGCTGGCCGCACAAAACGGCTCGACCCCGTCGCAGGCACCGGCGCCGGTGCCGCGCGAGGCTGATGACCACGCGGGCTGGTCGCCGCCTCCCAACACAACGAACGACTACACTACGATCACCACAGGACCGCAGTGACCACAGAGCGCTTCGCCACTGGTTGCGCTTAGTCAGGAGCTGCGCTTGGTCGCGCACGCTTGGCCAGGAGCTGCACCTCACGGCCGGCGAAGTTGGTGATTGCGCCCGCGGAGGGCTGGTCGCGAGGACACGCAGTGGGCGCGGCACTTGCTGCTCACCATACTGGTGCCGACAGCGAGTGATCCGACCTCCGTGTGGTGGCATGAAACCCGAAGACACCTCGACTTCACGACGTGACGTTCTCCTGGGCGTCACCACAGGCCTCGTTACGGCAGTCGGAGCACACACCTTCGCACAGGAGTCCGGCACCTCGCCCCGACCCAAGCCGGGCGTGACTCACCCTGCCGACCCTAATCCGGCCACCGAGTACCCGCGGCCGCCCTTTCCGAAACAGCAACAGCCTTGGCCGGGACTGGTGTCCAAAATGGATCCCTTGCCTGATCACGGCGAGATGAGCTACAGGGGTTCCGGCCGCCTCGTGGGCCGTAAGGCGCTTCTGACAGGCGGTGATAGCGGCATTGGGCGCGCCGCCGCAATCGCCTACGCACGCGAAGGGGCGGACGTCGCGATCAACTACTTGCCGGCAGAGGAGTCCGACGCGCGGGAGGTGATCGCGCTGATCCGGAAGGAAGGACGCAAAGGCGTCGCGCTGCCGGGCGACATTCGCGACGAGGCCTTCTGTCGCAAGCTGGTGGCAGATGCGGTGGATCAGCTCGGGGGCCTCGACATCCTGGTCAACAATGCGGCCCGGCAGATAGCACAGCCCTCGATTCTGCAGATTACGACCGAGCAGTTCGATACCACGTACAAAACAAACGTTTACGCCATGTTCTGGATCACGAAGGCCGCCCTCCCGCACCTGTCCGCGGGCTCGGCGATCATCAACACCGCATCCGTCAATGCCTACGATCCGTCCGCGGATATTCTCGACTACGCCTCCACCAAAGGGGCGATCGCCATCTTCACCAAAGCGCTCGCCAAACAGCTCGCCAAGGAGGGCATTCGCGTCAACGCAGTGGCGCCGGGCCCCGTCTGGACGCCGTTGCAGCCGAGCGGAGGGCAGGATCCCGCCAAGCTGCCTAACTTTGGAGCTGATACGCCTCTGGGCCGGCCGGGCCAACCCGTCGAGCTCGCGCCCCTTTACGTACTTCTGGCTTCCCACGAATCCAGCTACTCCACCGGACAGGTGTTCGGCGCCGTGGGCGGTCGTGGAGGCCCGTAGGCGCCGCAGCGTCTGCCCCCTTGCCGCGCAAGAACAAAAAAAGCCCTATACGGCAGGCTTCCTGCTTTCCGCAGTACGCTCGCTCGCACCGATCCACCGCGCGAGCAGGACCAGCGCCACGCCCACGTAAACGAGCGAGCCCGGTACCCACATGACAAGGCCGCCGAGCTGCTGGTCTTCCAGGGCGGTGAGACCCCAATGGCGGGCGGCCTGAAGATATGCGGAGTACCACGGGTGGCCCGCAAACGTGATAAGGGCCCCCAACACACTGGTATGAACCGTAGTGGTGAACAGATACAGCATTGCCGCTCCCTGGCGCTCGCGCCGCCGTTCCTCGAAGAGCGCCGCCCAGAACACCAATGCGCTCAACAGAAAGGTAAGATGCTGCAGATTGTGTACGCTGCGGCTGAGCAACACCGCGTTGAAAAGCCGCGGCACGTGCCACAACCAGAGTGTCAGCGCATGGCACAGCCAGGCAATGCCTGCCGACCGGAGCCCCCGCCAGAAGCGGCCCGCCGCCGGCTGCTGGGCAAAGGCGATCAAGGTGGCACGCCCTGCGCCCGTGAAGGCCCAGAGAAAGACAGGCAGCGGCCTGCCCAGGACGAGCAGTGGAGCGGCCCCTAACATCAGCAACTCGTGCTGAACCATATGCGCCGAGAAGAGCTCGGTGCTCCAGGCATCCAGGGCCGACAGCAACGCTACCCACAGAAAACCCAGCCCCGCTCCAAATGCCAGCGCACGCGACATCCATGTCCGGCGCCCGCGCACGGAGTGCGCCTGCAACCGGCACAGGCCCAGCGCGTACAGAGCGGCCGCCAGGACAATCGGTATCCCCACCCCCAGGAGCTCATCCAAGCCGCTCGCGGGCCCGGCACGACCGGCGAGCGTATGCGCGAGCGCTTCGGCACCCGGCAGCAGTGCCAGGGCGATGCCGCCTGAACCCAACACAACCGCTTTTTTGCGCCGGAGCATGGGCCTACACCGGACAGGGCGTGAGCATTGCGATGGGCACCATCGAGAGGAGGATGACCAGAGCGAACATGGGGCTCGAGCCCAGCGCCAGTTTCAAGAGGAACGCGCCACTGCCCGGGATCGCGGCAGTCGCCCCGGAATGATGCAAGAGGTAGTGCGCCAGACCACCCGCGCCCGCGGCGAGCACCGCACAGGTGCTTCCAACCGCCACGATCGCGGTATGTGCCATGCCCTGGCACACAGGATGTGTCAGCCAGAACATGGCGCCGAGGCTGGCCGCCCAGGCGAATGGCGCGCCCAGCACGGCGGTCCAGACCAACAGCAGCAGGCGGGATTTGCTCGTCGGCGGCATGTCACATCATCCGCGGAGCGATATAGACCGTAGCGTAGATCAGCAGCCAGGAGCCCACGACGAACCACCAGTACAGCGCGTTCTCACTGACGTCGACAAAGCGTTTGCCCGACAGGGGACCGGTGAACATCAGCACGGCCAGCACTGCCGTATCGACCACATCCGTCACCAGATGGATAGTGTGGAGCGTCATCAAAGCGAAGACGATGGAGCCGTAGGCGCTGTCGTTCCAAGCGGTATTCAGAGCGCCGAACTCGAACACCCGGATCGTGAGAAAAACCGCTGCAAAGGCCAGGCAGATGATCATTCCGATGCGCACGGCCCGCAGGTTCTCCTGTTCCGCGGCCTTTTTGGTCCACTGATTCGGCACCGCACTGAGCAGCAGCACGAGGGTGTTGGCTGTGCCGAACAAAAGATCCGGCGCAAGCCGGGGAGCCGGCGGCCACTGGTAGGAGCGTTCGGCCAGGTAGAAGTAGGTCACGATCGCAATCGCGAACACTGTCGACTCGATGAGGATCATTCCCAGCGTGCCCCACCACATGAGACTTCGATCGCCGAAGGCGTAAGTGGGCAGCGTCGAGACATCGACTACCCGACGCACGGGCTGCCGCGGATCGCTCATGGCGGAACGCTCACGACACGCTGCTCCGCAGGACGCCCTGCTTCCGGCTTGACCTCGATCCGGCGTTCCGCATCGACCTCGTCGCCTTTTGGCCAGAACCACCCGGTCAATGCGACAGTCACGGGTATGGCGCCCCATACGAGGCCCCATGGGGTGAAGATCGTTGCGATGAATAGACCCGTTACGGCGAATGCGCTCAACAGCGGCCAAATCGAAGGGTATGGGTCCGAAGCAATGTGATCCGGCTCGGCGTCGTGCAATCGCGTCACGAGCAATGCGCGAATCTGCGTCGGCAGGCCCACCACCACCCCCAGCGGCTGCTGTTGCAACGGATAGCGGCTCTCGATGACGGGCATGTGCTCGAAACCGTATGACGGGGGCGGCGAGGCTGTCGCCCATTCAAGGGTCTTGCCTCCCCAAGGATTGGCTTCTGCTACCGCTCCCGCGCGCAGGCTTACGATGACGTTCACGAAAAACACCACCATGCTCGCGGCGATGATTAACGCGCCCGCGGTCGCGAGCAGGTTCAGATTCCCCCACCCGCTCGCGGCGTCGTACGTGTAGATACGACGCGTCATGCCGTCGAGCCCCAGGAGGTGCATGGGAAAAAAAGCGACATTGAAGCCGCTGAAGAACAGCCAGAAATTCCATTTGCCGGCGCGCTCGCCCAGCAGCCGGCCGGTGAACTTCGGAAACCAATAGTA
>JAQGOC010000359.1 GCA_028293805.1 Gammaproteobacteria bacterium | reverse complement strand
TGGACGTCTGGCGCAGCGAGCCGCTGGATGCCTCGTTCGGTCCCAACAGCGTGGGACTGTTCGCCAAGTTCGTGGCACCGACCGTGGCCGACGGCAAGGTATTCGTCGCCACGTACGGCGATCACGAGATCCCGCCCGGTCCAACACGATATTGGCAACAAAACATGCCACCACCCGGAAGTGTTCCCAAGAACTTCTATGTGGCCGTCTTCGGCCTGCGGCCGTAGGGCACGGCACCCGCAGCGCCGCCCTGAAGAAGTCGCGCGTGTCAATAACGAGGCCGGATGCGGCAGCCTTTAGCGATCGCGAATGCGCAATCTGCGGGGTTTCGAGCCATTCGCTGCACGCCAGGCCCAGAGACGTCAGCGGAGCCTATCCCCATTTCATCGTTAGTGTCTTCCCGGCCTCCGCGCATTCCCGCAGATACGGGTTGATCAGGTTCTGATACGGAATGCCATTTTGCTCGGCAAGCGATTTGAAGTATTCAATCGTGTCTTCATCCAGGCGAATAGTCAGTTGCTTTTTCGCCTTGCTCAGGTACGGGTTCTTCACGGATTTGGAAAAGTCATAGTGCTTCTTCATTGCAACCACCATTGATATTGCTTGATCTCATCCTCATCGGCCTTGCGCCGAGATGATGCGGATAACTTCATCGCCGTGCCGATAGCAGTGGCATACGACCAGTACACGCAACGAAATGCTCAGTCCCAGCAGCACGAAACGCTCTTCGTCTTCCGAATGCTCAGACGGATAGAACGCGGCGCAGCGGCTTGATCAGCGTCCCTTCTCTATGACCCCGAGCAACGCGCCCGACATCACAGCCACCAGGCCCTATCGAAAGCGCGGGCGGCATGTCATTACGCGTCGGCGACGAGGTCAGGTCAAGTACGTCCGACTGCCGACGACCCTAACGAGTAAAGGCCAAGTGACTGTGCCCTACACGATTCGAGACTATCTGGGGCTCGAGACTGGTAGCGCAGTGACGTTTGAACGGCTCGACTGCGGCGAGATCGTGCTACGACCAGCCAAGGCTCGGGCGAAACTGCGCGGCAGGGCGACCGTTTGAATGAAGACCGAGGAGATCCTGGCCCTTTCGCGCGGTGTGTGAACCAGGGTCCTCGTCGATGCCACGTATTGCTGGATGTCCTCCAGGACGATCCGCTGCGGGCTGGATGGTCGCAGCGAAATCTGGAGAGCGCGAGTCTCACCGAGTCGCTTGCGATCATGCAGTGACCTACTCAGAATTGTGCCAGACTTCCACATCGGCGCGCATGCAGCCGTCAGCGGCTGTGCGACTTTGACACGCGACGTTTCCAGGTATCGCAGCTACTTCCCAACGGTTAGTCTGATTGCCCACCGTAACCGACGCTGGTCGGTGCGACCATCGGTTTCGAACCGTGACGCTTTGGCAATGAACACTATTTAAGGATGTCGGGGTTGAACGTGCAGGCGCATATCACAACCGACCGCAAAACCGTGGACAGAGGCATACGCTTCTACAGGAATTCCCTGCGGCGCTTTACGCGCGCAGGAGCTTTGCCTTTTCTTGCTCTAACGAGCGGAATGTCGTTGTCGAGTCTGGGTTACACCCAGGAGTTGCATCCCGACATCCCAACGTATGCGCATTACAGCGCCACCGAGCAGGGCTGGGCGTGCAACGACGGATTCAAACAGGTGGCTGGATTTTGCGTCCGGGATATGCAGGACTTCCCGAGCCAGAACGCCGTCGAGGTTTTTGATGGGCAGTGGCGATGCCGTTCAGGTTATCGCCGCACGAATGGAATCTGTACGCTTCCCACCGCCCCCGAACACGCTACGCTGATTGCAGAGGGAGATCGCTGGGAGTGTGACTGGGGGTTCAGAAAGGTCGCCTCCCGGTGCGAGGAGATCAATCCACCGGCACACGCTTACCTCGATGCGTCGGGGCGTGATTGGGTATGCTTTCCGGGATTCGAGCGCGTAGCTGACCATTGTGTTCGAATGCTGAACACCGAAACAGATGCCGGAGCCGCGTCAGGCTCTCAGGACGCGCCGATGTCGACACCCGGCTCGCTTCAAATTACCCCGGCGCAAACCATCGCGCCGCCGCTTCCAACGCCGGCGGCACCGACGGAGGTCATGCATTCGTCCCCGCCAACACGTTCAGCGAATGGACCGGGGGCGCCGAACTGGACTGTTGTGGGTGCGGGGATGAACGCGCCCGTCGATCAGAATGGCGACTTTCTGATTGGTCCAGACTACCATCCTGCGCCGGAATTGAATGTCGCACGCCACAGCCCCGAGGGTACGGTTCGGCAGTTCACCTTTGAATCCAAGGACAGCCGCTTCTATCCGGGGATCGCGCGCGATGCTTTTGGCACCATCGATCCAGATAACCCCAAGACGCTCTTAGTTGAGACACATCCGCAGCCGTGGGAGCGTGCCATCACAGTCTACGTTCCTGGAGAGTACAAGGGTGGCACGAAGGCCCCGTTTATTGTCGTGCACGATGGGCCGAAGCTGGGCGAGCCTGACATGGCCTTGGCTCGTGTGCTGGACACTCTAATTGCCCAACGTCGAGTGCCACCACTGATTGCGGTCATGATTCAGAACGGCGGAGGCGATGCGCAGGGCAGCGAGCGCGGACTCGAATACGACACTCTGTCGGGCAAGTTTGCAGAATTCATCGAAAATGAAGTACTGCCGCGGGTCGAGGCGCACTACCAGATCAGGCTCACGCACGATCCAAACGGACGCGCGGCCATGGGATGCAGCTCAGGCGCTGCAGCGGCATTCACTATGGCGTGGTTTCACCCGGAGTGGTATCGCCGCATCATCAGTTATTCCGGCACGTTCGTGAATCAACAATGGCCTTTCAATCCTGGTAACCCAGGAGGCGCATGGGACTATCACGAGACGCTGGTCCCGAGTGCCGAACGCAAGCCTATCCGCGTCTGGATGCAGGTGGGCGACCGGGATCTCTTGAATCCAAACGTCATGCTCGATGACATGCACGATTGGGTTGTTGCCAATCACCGGTTGGCCGCGGCGCTGAAGGACAAGGGTTATCAATATCAATACGTGTTCGCCCAGGACTCTGGCCATTGCCATCGAAGGGTGCGCGATCAGACTTTGCCGCAGGCGCTGGAATGGGTTTGGCGAGGTTACGAGCCAGAGCGGCGGTAGGGCTTCCACACCCGGTGCGATCGACCTGTTCCGCGCCGGCAGACCGGTCCTTCAAATCCATTTGAATGCCCGAGCCGTGACCCCGAGCAGCGCGCCCGACATGAGCAACCACCAAACGCGATCAAACACCGCTACCGAGCAAAAAAATATGGCTTCTCATGGGCGCCTGATGATCACAAGTTGATCCGCAGGGCGACTCGGTGAGCAGTTCTCAAAATTCGGATACCGAAGTCGATGACGGAGGCTACGCAGATAGACCGAGCGCATTGTGCCGCACCTGATTGCCTCGTCTTTGATCTCGCGAGGACTTTGCAGCGCAGCGCTGAATGATGGTGCCGGCGCACGCGCCGAGCGTCGGCGGCTGTTGGCGGTGTGTGTGTGGGCCGGTAGGCCGCTCATCAACCCCGCTGCACCTTCTCCTGCAACCACACCTTAATCAGCGACTGATACGGTACATCCCGCGCGTTCGCGGCCGTTTTGATCGCATCGAGCAAATGTCTTGGCAATCGCAACGAGATCGTCTTGGTGGAAGGTTTCAGATTCGGGAATGTCGCAACCTGTGCCTTGCTCCAATCCAAGTAGTTGCTCGAGTCGTTCTTTTCCCAGAACGCGCGCTCGGCCGCTTCACTGGAAAACTTAGGGATTGCCTTAGGTCGCTTGGTCATAGTGGGCTCGCTCCTTTCGATGCATATCGCGCGCTGAGATCACACGGATCAGCTTTCCCTCACTGCGCAGCGTGAAGGTGATGTGCAAGCGTCTGCCGTCGATGGTCTTTCCGAGGGCGTGATAGCGCGGCTCGGCCTGACTGTGTGCCGGGTCCGGCAACATCAACACCGGCGTGTTGAAGAAAACTTGCTCCGCCTCAGCCATGGAGACGCCATGCCGATCATTCTTTCGAGAGTTGCCATCGTCCCAATCGAATCCGGTGACCTTTTCCAGAATGATCATGGTCGTATATTATGGACATATACACGATTTTCGTAAACAGCCTGCCTGGCGCCCCGAAAGCACCCGACTGGGGAACCGATGTCCGCGTTAGTCAGGGATGTGTGGGTTCTCAACGAAATTCCCAGTAATATCGCAGCGAAAACCTGATATATATTTTGTAATAAGACGGTAATCTATTGATTCTAGACAGAAAAATTAGTATCGCCCCCATGATGGACTGGACCGACCGCCACTGCCGCTATTTCCTGCGCGGCTTCTCTCCCCATGTGCTGCTGTACACCGAGATGATCACCGCCGCGGCGATCCTGCGCGGCAATCGCGACCGCCTGCTGGCATTCGATCCCGAAGAACACCCCATCGCCCTGCAGTTGGGCGGCAGCGAGCCGCGCGATCTGGCGGCGGCGGCGCGGGCGGGCGAGGAGGCCGGGTACGATGAGATCAATCTCAACTGCGGCTGCCCGAGCGATCGTGTGGCGAGCGGGGCATTCGGCGCGTGTCTGATGCTGGAGCCGGCTAGAGTCGCGGAGTGCGTGGCTGAGATGCGCGTGCACGTTCGTGTGCCCGTCACGGTAAAGATGCGTGTTGGAGTTGTAAGCGCCGCCGGTAGGGAGGTGCGCAACGCCGTCGCGAAGTTTGACGAAGCGGACTTCGAAGCGTTACATGAATTTGTGAGGAGCGTACGCGATGCAGGCTGCGCGGTGGCCATCGTGCACGCACGCAAAGCCGTGCTCGGTGGGCTCTCGCCGAAAGACAACCGCGAGATCCCGCCCCTTCGCTACGATGTCGTGCAAAGGTTGAAGCTCGCCTTTCCACAACTGCCGCTCATCGTGAACGGTGGTTTTCGCGATGCGGTCTCCGTGAGCGAGGCGTTGAGTTGGTCTGATGGGGTTATGCTGGGCCGCGAGGCCTATCACCGGCCGTTCGTGCTTGCCGAAGTTGACCGGGCGTTGCATCCCGGTTCGCCCCAGGTGCCGTCACGTGAGGAGCTGCTGGAGCGGATGGCGCGGTACGCGGAACGCGAGCTCGCGCGCGGCGATCGCCTCTCGGCAATCACGCGTCACATGCTTGGCCTCTATGGAGGGGAGCCCGGCGCGCGCGAATATCGCCGGACCCTAAGCGAGGGTGCACGCGTCCTAGGCGCGGGACCTGAGCTGTTTCGACGCGCAATTCCGGGGCTTCGCGCCGCAGAGTAAGAGTCACGCGCGCAGGCTCCTCGCGTATCTCCGGGATCGGGCGTGTGCTATTCGCTGCAATTTCCGGGCGGCAGGTAGCAGATCAGAGAGACGTAAAAGCTCCGCTCGTACACCCCCGGCGGGGTGCCGGCTCCGCCCACCGTGTGCACCCCCGGTATGCGTGCGACGCAGCGACAGCGCCCTGCACGAGGCCAATGCGGGAAAAAAGCCCCGCTATAGGGGTGTCTTACCGTGCGACCGCCTCAAAAGCCCGTTAAGCGCCAGCTCTATCGGTAGCGGGGGGAAGCCGCTCGCGTATAATCCCGTGCTGTCGCTTTGCTGCCCGTACGTTCCAACCGGCGGCTGCGGTCAGCTGCGCACTACATGGGCAAGGATATCGAACTAGCCATACTGTTTGCCGACGTCGTCGGCTCGACCCGGCTCTATGAGCTCATGGGCGACCTGCGCGCGCGCGACATGGTGGCAATCTGCATTGATGTGATGCGCAGCGCCACCGAGCAGCGCCAGGGGACCGTCATCAAGACGATGGGCGATGAGGTCATGGCCACATTTCCCAGCGCCGATGAGGCCCTGAATGCTGCGGCGCAAATGCAGCAGCAAATCTCCTCTCACGCCCAGCTCAAGGTCGATACCACGCACGTGGCGATCCGGATCGGCTGTCACTACGGCCCCGTCATGCTGGAGAACCGGGACGTGTTCGGCTCCACCGTCCACACGGCGAACCGCATGACGAGCCAGGCGAAAGCGGGGCAGATCATTACGACCGCGGCAACGGTAGAGCGGCTTTCGCCCGAATGGCGCGCCTCCTGCCGCCAGATCGATGTCGCCACGCTGAAGGGCCAGGGCAACGAGGTCACTCTTTACGAAGTGCTGTGGCAGTCGGAAGACGTCACGAGCATGGTGCCGGCGATTTCGATGAACTCGCGTCCGGTGAGGCTCCTGCGCCTGCGGCTCCGTTGCCAGGACCGCGATCTGGTCATCGATGAGCAGCGCTCGAGCATCACGATCGGGCGAGCGGAAGACAACGACGTCGTGATCAAAGGCAACCTGATCTCGCGCCTGCATGCGCGCATCGAGATCAACCGGAACAAGTTCGTGCTGATCGATCAGAGCACCAACGGCACGTTCGTTCAGACCGCGGGCGGCGAGGAATCCTTCGTGCGCCGGGATAGCCTGCAGATCAAGGGCGAGGGCACGATCGGGCTGGGGCGCCTGCCCGAGCACGACTCGCCGCAAACCATTCGATTCGTCTGCGAAGAAAACTGAGCGCCTGGGAGCCGGTGACGGCTCCTGTGCGTCCACTGCATGCGCGCCCGGAGTGAAGGCACCCCTGGATGTGGCCGCCTGCTAGCCGAGTCGCGCCTCTGTGATCTTCAGCTCCTCGATGAGCTCCGCGGGTACGCGGCTTCCGAACTGCCCCAGGTAAGTGCGCATGTCCGCGACCTCTTTTCGCCACGAGGCCGGATCCACGGTGAGCAGGGCGCGGAGCGCGTCTGCGCTGACATCGAGTCCGCTGGTATTGATGTCTTCCGGCCGGGGGAGGCGTCCGATCGCGGATTCCGTCGCACCCGCAGTGCCGGCGCAGCGGTCCAGCATCCAGGCCAGTACGCGCAGATTCTCGCCGTAACCGGGCCACAGGAACTTGTTCTGCGCATCGCGCCGGAACCAGTTGACGTGATAGATGCGCGGGGGCCGGGCCAACTTCGCGCCGACATTGAACCAGTGCTGCCAGTAGTCCGCGAAGTTATAGCCGCAGAAAGGTTGCATCGCCATGGGGTCGCGGCGCACGACACCGACCTGCCCAACCGCAGCAGCGGTCGTTTCCGATGCGACGGACGCGCCAACGAGCACGCCGTGCTTCCAGTCCCGCGCCTCGTAGACAAGGGGAGCGACTTCGCGACGCCGACCGCCGAACACGAGCGCGCTGATCGGCACGCCACGTGGGTCTTCCGCGCGGGGCGAGTAGCTCGGATTGCGCTTCGCGGATACCGTGAAGCGGGAATTCGGGTGCGCCGCCGGGCCGCGTGCCGGATCGTACGGCCGCCCCTGCCAGTCGATAACGGGCTTGCCAGTCGACAAACCTTCCCACCACGGCTGATTATCTGCCGTGAGGGCGACGTTGGTGAACAACGTGTCGCGCCGGATCATCTCGTACGCATTGCGGTTGGTTTCGGGATTCGTCCCCGGAACCACACCGAAGTAGCCCGCCTCGGGATTGATCGCCCACAGACGCCCATCCGCACCGGGATGGAGCCAGGCAATATCATCGCCGACCGTAAACACCTTCCAGCCCGGCAGCGAATCCGGCGGAATCAGCATCGCGAGATTCGTCTTTCCGCATGCAGACGGGAAAGCACAGGCGATGTAGTGCGTTTCGCCCTTCGGGTTCTGCAGCCCCACGATCAGCATGTGCTCCGCGAGCCAGCCTTCCGTGCGGGCCTGCCAGCTTGCGATACGCAGGGCATGGCACTTCTTGCCGAGCAGGGCGTTACCGCCATAGCCGGAACCGAAGCTCTCGATGGTGAGCTCTTCGGGGAAATGCATGATGAACCGGCGCTCGGGATCGAGTTCGCCGATCGAGTGCAGGCCGCGGACGAAGTTCCCATCATGGGCGATGCGCTCGAGGGCTGCACGCCCCACGCGCGTCATCATGATCATGTTCAGGACGACGTACGGGCTGTCGGTGATTTCCACGCCGCAGCGGGACAACGGTGAGTCGATCGGACCCATGCAATACGGGACGACGTACAGGGTCCGCTCTCTCATGCAGCCGCGAAAGAAATCGCGCATCTTCGCGTGCGCCTGATCCGGGTCCATCCAGTGATTGTTCGGACCCGCGTCTTCCTGTAAGCGGGTACAGATATAGGTAAGGTGCTCGACCCGCGCGACATCGCTCGGCGCCGAGCGGGCCAGATTGCAACCGGGGAAGGTCTCCGGGTTGAGGGCCTTCAGCTCGCCGTCCCGCAGCAGTTTAGCGGTCAGCTCCCGCGCTTCGGCGTCGGATCCATCGCACCAGTGAATCGCGCGAGGCTGCGTGAGCTCGCGAACCGAATCCACCCAATCGGCCACGGCGGGGCTCAGCTGGGTCAGCGGGGTCAGCAGGTGTGCAGCAGTGGCCATCCACGGATCCTCATATTCGGCGGCACGGCCTTCAGCGAGGTCGTTTTGCCGCGGGAAGCATCGAGTGCGCCAAGGGGAGCCCCGAGCGATCGAGTATAGCGGGGGTGGTCCGGAGGCCCTTATAAAGTAGGATAAAAGGCGCCATTTTGTTCCATTACCGCACACCGGGCCGCCTACGGGCGGGCCGGCCGGCGGCTATCATGGAGACCATGCTGGACCTCGAAGACATATTCGGCCACGGTGGGCCGCTGCAGAGCTCGCTGCCGGACTTCAAGGTCCGGTGGCAGCAACTTCGCATGGCCCAGCGCGTCGCGTCCGCCCTCGAGCACCGTGAAACCCTCGTCGTCGAAGCCGGTACCGGGACAGGTAAGACGTTCGCATATCTCGTGCCCGCGCTGCTGTGCGGAGCGCGCGTTTTGATTTCCACCGGCACGCGCACCCTGCAGGACCAGCTCTTCTCGAAGGACCTGCCGCTCGTCGCGGCAGCTCTGGGCCGGCCCGCGCGAATTGCCTTGCTCAAGGGCCGCACGAATTATCTGTGCCGCCATCGTATTGCGCTGGCTGGAACGCCGGGCATGGAGCAGCTATCGCTCGACCCTAAGGCTACCCAGGATCCGGCCGCACCGGCGGGTGGAATGCTCGCGCGCATCGAGCGCTGGGCGCGGACCACCCGCAGCGGGGATCTTGCCGAAGTGCGCGGCCTTTCAGACTCGCATCCGGTGTGGCCGCAAGTCACCTCAACTCGTGACAACTGTCTGGGCAACCGTTGTCCCGAGCTCTCGAGGTGTCACGTGGCACTCGCACGGCGGGAGGCGCTGGATGCCGACATCGTCATCGTCAATCACCACCTGCTGCTCGCGGATCTTGCGCTGAAGGAGGATGGGTTCGGGGACATTCTCGGATCCGCCGATGCGGTCATCCTCGACGAGGCACATCAGATCCCGGATCTTGCAACGCAATTCTTCGGCGCCCAGGTGAGCAGCCGCCGGATCGAGAATCTTCTGAAAGACGCGCAGGCCGAACTGGCAGCGCACACTGCGCGCGTTTCCGCCGACAGCGAGGCGGGGGCGGCTGCCGCGGAAATCGGCGAGTCGATCCGTGGAGTGGAGCAGTCCGCGCAGCGCTTGTCTTCCCTGCTGCCGGCGCGGGCGGGACGTTTTCCACTGAGCGAAATGGGCTCTCACTTGAGCGCGTCGGTCAACGATCTTGCACAGTCGCTGCAATCGTTACAGGACCGGTTGGGAGTCCTCGGCGATGAAAGCCCGCTCGCACAGCTCAGCGAGAGGGCGGGCGATCTGGTATTGGCGCTGGAGCGAATTGCCGCCGTGGATGACATGGAAGGCGTGCGCGCGGTGGAAATGTCACCGCGAGGTTTTTCACTGAGCCTCATGCCCTTCGATATCTCCGCTCGGTTCCTGTCGCTCCTGCAGGCACGCCGCTGCGCGTGGATTTTCACCTCCGCGACCCTGTCGCTGGGCGAGGATTTCGGCCATTTCACGGGACGCCTGGGCCTTGGCGAAAGTCCAACGCTCAAGATCGAAAGCCCGTTCGACTATGAGCGGCAGAGTCTGTTGTATCTACCCGCCGGAATGCCGGAGCCGGCGTCGTCCGGCTACACCGCAGCGGTCATCGAGACAGCGCTTCCGCTGATTGACGCTGCGCGGGGCGGCGCATTCGTACTCTTCACGAGTCATCGCGCGTTGGCGCAGGGTGCGGCGCTGTTGCGCGCACGCTGGGCCGACGAGAGTCCCTTCCGATTGTTTGTGCAGGGTGAAGCACCGCGCGAACGCCTGCTCAAGGAATTCCGCGAAGACGGTAATGGGGTCCTGCTGGGCACGACCAGTTTTTGGGAAGGCGTCGATGTGAAGGGCGAGGCGCTGCGTCTGGTGGTCATCGAAAAACTACCTTTCGCCTCGCCCGACGATCCTCTGGTGCGAGCGCGCATCGATCATCTGCAGGCGACAGGCGGGAACGCATTCCGTGATTACCAACTCCCCGAGGCAGCGCTGGCACTCAAGCAGGGGGTCGGGCGCCTCATTCGGAGTGAGGACGACTACGGCACGGTCGTGATCTGTGACCCACGAATGATGGGGCGCGGTTACGGGAAGTTTTTTTTGGCCGCGCTTCCCGCGATGACTCCGACGCGCGATCGCGACGAAGTGCTCCGCTTCATTCGCAAGCACTCGCCACGTGATCTGTCGCCCGCGCGGCTCGCGACTCAGCCGTGAGAGTTCTGGCGCTGGACACGGCCACGGAAAACTGCACGGCCGCCGTGCTGATCGACGGACGCGTGCTGGCCCGCGAGATCGAGATTGAGCGCGGTCACGCAGAGCGGATCCTGCCGATGATCGATGAGCTGCTCGTCGAGGCGGGTACCACGCTGGGAAGCTTGGACGGGATTGCCTTTGGTCGTGGCCCCGGATCGTTTACGGGCGTGCGCTTGGCCGTAACCGTTACACAGGGTCTTGCCTTCGGGGCAGGTGTCGGGGTGGTCCCGATCTCCGATCTACGGGCCGTTGCGCAAAGGGCACTCAACCATGACCCGACCATTAACCGAGTCCTTGTGTGTAATGACGCTCGGATGAGCGAGGTCTACTGGGCATGCTATGAGCGCGGCGTGGACGGCCTGGCGACGCTTGAGGGCGACGAGCACGTCGGCAAGCCGCTGACCGTGGCATTGCCGGAAGGCTGGACTGACGCGGTTGGCGTCGGCCGCGGCTTCACGGCCTATGCCGACGATCTGCGTACGGCGGTCCCGGGTGCTTTTACGTACGAGGCTCGGACTGGCGACCCGTCGGTCGCTGCCCAAGCCTACGAGCGATTCCTGCCGCGCGCCGTCGAAATTATTTCCCTGGCGGCCCCGGAGGTCGCGGGCGGGCGGCTCGTGAGCGCAGAAGGGGCTATTCCCATCTATCTGCGCGACAATGTGGCGCACGTGGCAAAGCCGAAAACCTGAGCGCGGTGAGCTCATTAGTCATTGATTTGCAACAATCTGTCGTCCCGTCATGAATCTGCAACACAGTCCCTCTGTAATACCCGCGCCACATAGTCTGCAACATCATGCCCGCGAAACAGGTATTAATCGTCGAGGACGAGCGGCCGATACGCGAGATGATCGCCTTCGGTCTGAAACGCGCCGGATTCGAAGTCCGTGAGGCAGAAGACTGTCGCGCGGCCCGAGCCGCGCTAGCGGATCAGCGCCCGGACCTCGTGCTCATCGACTGGATGCTCCCTGACATGAGCGGTCTGGAGCTCACTCGCGCGCTGAAGCGTGACCGGGAAACGCGCGAGCTGCCCGTGATCATGCTGACGGCCCGTGCGGAAGAGGGGGACAAGGTTGCCGGCCTCGAAGGCGGAGCCGACGACTACGTTACGAAGCCGTTCTCTCCCCGGGAGCTCCTGGCTCGAATCAATGCCGTGCTGCGGCGGACGACCGTCAACGGCGTCGATGAAATGATCGAATTCGATGGGCTGGCGCTGGACCAGGCGAGCCATCGCGTCATGGTCGGCGAGCGTACCGTGGCGCTCGGCCCCACCGAGTACCGGATGCTCGAGTTCTTCATGACGCATCCCGAACGTGTCTATACCCGCGACCAGCTTCTCGATCGCATCTGGGGTGGCAACGTTTACGTGGAAGAGCGCACGATCGACGTGCACATCCGCAGACTGCGCAAGGCGCTCGAGGAATTCGGGTACGATCGTTTCGTCCAGACCGTGCGCGGCTCGGGATACCGCTTCTCGGCAAGAACGGTCTAAGGGTTCAAAGGTCCATTTTGCATGCAACCCGCTACGCAGGCATGGTGGTTCGCGGCGGGGCGACTGCTGGGGACGGTGGCGTTCGGGCTGGCGATCGGCTGGCTGTTCGGCAAGCCCTGGGCCGGTCTGGCCTGCGCGCTGGTGATCCACCTCGGCTGGCAGCTCGCCAATCTGTTCCGTTTGGAATGGTGGCTGCGTCACCGTAGCTACGCTGATGCGCCCGATGTGGGCGGTGTTTGGGGCGAGATCATCGCTCAGATCGTGCGCTTGCACCGGCGCAAGAGATTCCACAAGCAACGCTTCGTGCAGCTTATTCGCCAGCTGCAGCGCTCTACGGCGGCACTTCCCAACGGCGTCGTCATCCTCAATGCCCAGCGCGAGATCATCTGGTTCAACCGGATGGCGGCGCGGCTCCTTGACCTGCGTCGGACGGCCGATCTGGGTCTACGCATCGAGAACCTGCTGCGCGAGCCGGAGTTCGCGCGCTATCTCGCCGCACAGGATTACTCGAATCCCGTCGTCATCCGTCCGACCACCGGTGAGGATTGCTATCTCTCGCTGCAGGTCGTTCCGTATGGCGACGGCCAGCAACTACTGCTGGCAAGCGACGTCTCGCGTCAGATGCGACTCGAGGCCGTGCGCCGGGACTTCGTCGCGAATGCCTCGCATGAGCTGCGCTCGCCGCTGACCGTGATCAGCGGCTATCTCGAGACGCTTAGCCAGGATCCCGCGCTCGACCGCGACCTGCAGGGTCCGGTGGCGGAGATGCGCCGCCAGGCCGAGCGCATGACCGGCATCATTCGCGACCTGCTGGAGCTTTCGAGGCTCGAGGAAACCGACGAGGTTGTCGGCGGTGAGTCGCTCGATGTGGCGGCGCTGATGTCAATGTTACGTAAAGATGTGCTCGCGAGACCTACGCACCCGCGCGACGTCCGCGCTCGCGTCGACTCCGATGCGCACCTCATCGGCGATGAGCCTGAAATCCACTCAGCATTCTCGAATCTCGTGGACAACGCAGCCAAGTACACGTCACCGGAAGGCTCGATCGAGATGCGCTGGTGGGTGGACGAGGAGGGCGCCCATTTCTCTGTGACCGACACCGGGATGGGGATCCCCGGGGAGCACATCCCCCGTCTGACAGAACGCTTCTACCGTGTCGACGCCGGCCGTTCGCGGACTACCGGCGGCTCAGGTTTAGGTCTCGCTATCGTAAAGCACGTTCTGCAACGTCACGGGGCGGAGCTCGAAGTGCAGAGCGTGCTCGGCAGCGGCAGCACCTTCACCTGTCATTTCCCTCTGCAGAGGGTGCAGCATGCCCGTGCCGCTGTGACAGCGACAGGTTAGCTTTCCCTTCCAAGTCTCTCATTCGTAAGAAACATTTAGCCGCACTGTCACGGAACCGACA
>JAQGOC010000349.1 GCA_028293805.1 Gammaproteobacteria bacterium | reverse complement strand
GCCGACGAATCCAACCATCAAGATCGTAGATATCGGGCGCCTCGCCGCCGCCGCCCATGCTGTTGGCGCGGTCGTCGCGGTCGATAATACGTTTGCAACACCGATCAATCAGAACCCGCTCGAGCTCGGGGCCGACCTGGTCCTGCACAGCGCGACCAAGTTTTTGGGGGGTCACGCCGATGCGTTGGGCGGTGCGGCCTGCGGCAGCAAAGAACTGGTCGAGAGGCTCTACCATTTCCGGGAGATCAATGGGGCGGCTCTAGCTCCGGCATACGCATACAACCTGTTGCGGGGAATGAAAACACTGAGCCTGCGGGTGCAGCGCCAGAATGAAAGCGCATTGACCATTGCCCGATGGCTTCAGAAGCATCCCGCCGTGGAGCAGGTGAACTATCCCGGTCTCGAGTCACATCAGAACCACGCTGTCGCGGTCCGCCAGATGCGCGGTTTTGGCGGTGTTTTGAGTTTCAGCGTCCATGGTGGACTCGAGACGATCAAGCGCTTTTTGCCGCGGCTGCGATACGCACACAGGGCGGCAAACCTCGGCTGTGTTGAGACCGTCGTGGGTCCGCCGTTGGTGACGAGCCATGTGGAGTGCACCGCGCAGGAGCGCGCTGCAGCCGGCATTCCTGAAGGTCTCGTGCGGTACTCAACGGGGATTGAGGACGTCGAGGACCTGATCGACGACCTGGAGCAAGCGTTGTCCGAAGATGCCGCGCACTCGCCGTCATCGACACTCGTGAATCCCGTATCGGCGGCCCTCAAGTAGCTGCAGTCGCCTGGCCCGCTCGTCAGGCGGCCTCCGCCGTCGCGCCCTCTGGGTCGGGACGTTTCACGTATCTCTCGGCAAGAGCCGGCAGCACCAACAGGTTCAGCAGAGTAGAGGACAGAAGCCCGCCCAGTACAGTCACCGCCATCGGCCCTTCGATCTCCTGTCCGGGGCGGCTGAGTCCGGCGGCCAAGGGCGCCAGGCCCAGAGCCGTTACCGCGGCCGTCATCAGGATGGGCACCAACCGCTCATTTGCACCGCGCATGACCAGCTCCCGGTTCCATTCGGCTCCCTCGACTTCTACGAGGTGCTCGTAGTGCGCGAGCTGGAGAATGGCATTGCGGGCGCTGACGCCGAAGACGGTCACCAGGCCCACCACGGTTCCCAGAGAAATACCGAGCCCGGTGACCCAGATCGCCAATACGCTGCCGATCAGGCTGAATGGCAAATTCGCCAGCACCAGCCAGCTGTTGGCGCGCCAATGAAATGATATGAAGAGGATCATGACGATGATCCCCAGGGCAAGGGCCGAATACATCATCAGCTCGTTGCGCGTACGGCGCTCGGCTTCCGCGGCACCCGTAAACTCCACGAAGACGCCGGGCGGAAGGGCCACCGACTGGGAAATGGCCTGCTGCGCCTGGCTCACGATGTCCTGAAGGGTGCCATTGGTGTTGAAGGTCACGACAACGAGCCGCTGGCCGGCGTCGTGCTGGATCGAGTACCTGTCTGTCGTGACCTCGACGCTTGCAACTCGAGATAACGGCACAGGACCCAGTGGGCTGCTGATCATCAACTGTTGTACCTGAGTTGGCTGATGCCGCGCCGCATCGTTCAACAGGACGACGACATCAACCGTCCGGGTGCCACTGAAGGTCTGACCCACGGTGGCGCCGGCATAAGCGGCCTCGATGGTATCGAGCACGTCCGTCACTCTGAGTCCTGTCGCCGCCAATGCTTGCGGAACCAGGTGAATTGCAATCGTCGGCGTCCCGCTTTGACGCTTGAACTGTAAATCGACGATGCCTTTGACCTTGCCGAGCGTGGCGGTCACTTTATCGGCTGTCTTGTCGAGGGTGTCGAGGTTATCTCCGAATATCTTGATCGCCACTTGAGCGGTTTCGCCACTCAAGCTCTCGCTGATGCGGTCGCCCAGGAACGTGACCACTTCGCTCTGGATGCCGGGGTATTCCTTCAGAATTTCGCGCAGTTGGTCCTGTGCGACGCTTTGATTGATCGTGGCATCCGGTTTCAGCTCAACGTGGAACTCACTGCGATGCGGGCCCCAGGTGTCCTCGCTCAGCTCTGCACGGCCTATCTGCTGCTCGATGCTTTGCACGTAAGGCAGCGCCAGTACTTCCTTACTGATGCGCTGGCCGACGTTGAGCATCTCATCGAGGGAGGTGCCGGTGACCGAGCTCGAGACCTGCATGACGAAGTGGCCTTCACGAAAGTCCGGCATGAATGTGCCCCCCAGAAATGGGATCGCCGCTACCGCCGCGACGACCAGGACGAGCAGCACCACCAGCGTGATTTTGAGGTGAACAAACGCGGCCTGCACAGCGGAGCGTTGCCAGGATTTCAGGCGCGTCAACCAGCGCGCCTCGGCGTGTCTGTCGGGTTGTCTCAGCATGAGTGCGCACAGCGCGGGTGTGGCAGTCAACGCCACAACCAGCGAGGCGACCACTGCAAATATGAAGGAGAGGGCCAACGGGCCCACGAAATGGCCCTGTACGCTCGTAGTGAACAACTCGGGCAAGAACACTGCAATGACGACGACCGTCGCGTAGATCACGGGCCCTCGCACTTCCAGAGACGCTTCCGTAATCACTTTGAGTCGGGGTCGCGGAGCGCTCAACAGCGCGTTTTCGCGAAGCCGTCGCATGATATTCTCAATGCCGATGATCGCATCGTCGACCAACACGCCGAGCGCTACGGCGAATCCGCCCAGCGTCATCGTATTGAGCGTCATCCCCATGTGCTCGAGTACGGCGACCGCTGCGAGAAGGGACAAAGGAATCGCCGTAAACGCGATAAATGCCGCGCGGGCGTTCCGCAAAAATACATAGAGGACTGCCAGGATCAGGACGGCTGCGATGACCAGCGACTCCTTCAGGTTCTGGAGCGCGCGTTCGATGAACGTCGCGGGTCGATGCAGGCTGGTGTACATCTGGATTCCCTGCTTTTTCAGGGCGGGATCGA
>JAQGOC010000345.1 GCA_028293805.1 Gammaproteobacteria bacterium | reverse complement strand
CGAAGGCCCGCGACCGGGCGGCGGCGGTGGCGCTCCGCACGAAGGCCCGCGATCGGGCGGCGGACATCCTGAGAACCACGGCCCTACACAACCTGAGGGGCGTCGCTCCTAACGCGATCTGACAGGGAATGAGATCGAGGCCGCCTGCTCGTGGGCGGCCTTTTTTATCGTGCCGCGAGTAAAGGCGAGCGTGCCTCGGAGAGTGTCACAGCGGACTGTAGCGTCAGAGTATCCGCCGCAGCCACGCAGCAATGTCCGCGAATTCCTGCGGACATACCGAATGCTGCATCGGGTAGGCGTGCCATTCCACGGAGTAACCTTCCGCTTCGAGCAGCACCCGGGTCTGCTCGCCTAAGAGAGGATTCACAACCGGGTCTTGTGTGCCGTGTGCAAGGAAGATCGGCGTCGCCTGATTCGCGGGTACGCGCTCGGCGGTAAAACGGGTATCGAGCAGCATGTAGCACGAAAGGCCCAAGATCCCCGCAAGTTTTTCGGGATATCGCGTGCCGCTGTAGACGGCCATCGCGCCGCCTTGAGAAAAGCCGGCAACCGCGATCCGGTCAGTGGCAATGCCGCGCTCGTTTTCGCGACGGATCAAAGCCTCGACAATGGAGTGCGAGGCACGAATCCCGACTTCGTCCTGCGCAGAGCGGCGGTCGAGGCCGATGATGTCGTACCACGCGCGCATGGCATAGCCGGCATTCAGCGTCACGGGCCGCACTGGCGCGTGCGGGAACACGAAGCGCAACGCGCGCTCGTCGGGCCGTACGAGCTCGGGCACGATCGGCTCGAAATCATGGCCGTCGGCGCCGAGACCATGCATCCAGATTATCGTGCCCACCGGCGAGGGACCGGTTTCCACTTCGATCAGATCAAGTGACATCGGCGGAAGCCTATGAGCTTGCCGCCCTCGGCGTCAAGGAAGCGTTGGCTGCATGCCCCGCTGGATAACGCGTCCAGCTGGAGGTGGAGAACCGATAAGCGGTGGTGTTGTGGTCGTCCGATTCGCAAGCCGCGGCATCGGCCGCTACCGCGGTCACCGCCTGCGCCGGTCCTGGCCGGTACTCAAACTGATTTCTTGGCTGGCATCGGCAGCGTTCTCTTGCGATAGTCATGTCTTTCGGCAATGGACCCTTCAAGCGACTCCTTGTCCCCTCAATTATACCGACAGCGGCGTGCGCAGTGGCGTGCGCAGCGGCGTGCAATTCGATGTTCTCCGGCATCGTTGCTATCAGGGGCAACCTGATGGCGCGCCGTCGCGCCTCACGCAGCGCATCGGGTAAATCCCGCAAAAAGGGCAGGAAGCGCTCCCGGTGGGTACGGCTCTGGCCGAGTGCGACCACCCGTCGGCGTTGGATGCGCACGTTCCGTCGCGCACCCGGCGCCATGCAGATCGTCATCGGTGTTGCTGTCGTGGTGGCGCTGTCTCTTACGATCAATTGGATCTATCAGGTCATCCGTAAGCCATCCGAGTTGTTCTTTCCTGTCAGCGGCACGCTCTTCAAGACGCCGTCCGAAACGTGGCGCAGCTACGCAACTATCTTTCGCAGGCATGCGACGAACGCGATCACACCCGAGTTTCTGGCGGCGCTCGCGCAGGTGGAGGGCGCGGGCAATCCGATAGCGCGCACCTATTGGCGCTGGTCCTGGAGATTCAAGCCGTTCGAGATGTATCGCCCGGCATCCAGCGCGGTGGGGATGTACCAGATGACCGATGGAACGTTCGCGGAGGCCAGGCAGTTCTGCATTCACGATCATGCGGTGGCGCAGGACGGCCCCTGGGACGAGTGGCACTCGTGCTGGTTCAACAGCCTGTATTTTCGAGTTGTACCGAGCAATGCGGTCGAGCTTACTTCGGCCTACCTCGACGTCCATGTGGCGAGCACGTTGGCCCGCAATCGGATCGCCGCCGCATCGGTTCAACAGAAGCAGCACCTCGCGGCCGCGATCCACCTTTGCGGCGCGGGCGCGGGCGATCTTTATGCGCGACATGGCTTTCGCTTCGCGCAAGGCCAGCGATGCGGCGATCACGATCCTCGCGTGTATCTTGCGCGAGTCGACGCCATGAAAGTCGTATTCGTTCATCTCGCCGCGCAGGAATAAGCGAGGGGCGCGCCTCGAGCCGGCCGCGCAGCGTTTGCGGCAGCCGGGAACTCAGTGGTGGTGATCCCCAGGGCCGTGCACGTGACCGTGCTCGAGCTCCTCTTCCGTCGCAGCGCGAACCTCGGTGATTTCGATATCGAAGTTCAGATTCTTGCCGGCGAGCGGATGATTCGCATCGAGCGTCACCATGTCGCCCACGATCTGTGTCACGGTGACCGCTTGCGGGCCTTGCTCCGTCTGCGCGTGCAATCGCATTCCGACATCGATGCTCTTGATGCCTTTCAAGGCCCGGCGCGGCACGCGTTGAATGAGTCCCTTGTCGAACTCGCCATACCCGTCGGCAGGGGAGATCTTGACGCTCAGCTTGTCGCCGGCGCTCTTTCCCGCGAGCGCCCTCTCGAGGCCGGGGACCAGGTTGCCGTGTCCATGCAGATAGGCGAGCGGCTCTCCCGAGCTCGTGCTGTCGATGACCTCACCCGCATCGTCCTTCAACGTGTAATGGAGCAGTACGACAGAGTCTTGCGTGATGGTCATTCTCTTGATATCCCATTGAGCCGGTATAAAGGCGGCCGGGGCGAGCGCCGCCGCCGCTGACCTAGTGTAGCGAAGCAGGGGCGGTCAGCCGCAAATTCTGTACCGGCGCCGGCTGGTCTGGGAGAATAGTCGCTCAAATCCGCGACCGAGTGAATGCCTGGCGCCGGGCGCCCGCCCCGCTGCAACCCGCGGGTTCGAGCAAGGAAGGAAACGATTGCTATGAGCTCAGTTTTACTGGCGATCCTGGCCACCGTGCCGACGATGGCCATCACCGCCGCCGCGGTTCACGGCGCAGCATCCAAAGATATCGGGACGATCGCCATGGCGGACAATCCATTTCGGGACCCCAGCACGCTGCCTTACCAGCTGCCTGCCTTCGACAAAATCGGGAGCTCCGACTATCTGCCCGCGTTCGAGGCGGGTATGCGCGAGCAGCGCCGCGAAGTCGCCGCCATCGCGCACAACGCCCCGCCGCCCGATTTCGACAATACCATCGTCGCGCTGGAGCGCTCCGGCCAGCTGCTGGAGCGTGTCTCCAACGTCTTCGCCAATCTCAACACCTCCAATTCCGATCCGCAGATGGAAAAGATCGACACCGAGATGTCACCCAAGCTTGCGGCGCATGAGGATGCGATCTGGCTGGATCCGGCTCTGTATGCCCGCGTCGACGCTTTGTTTCAGCGGCGCGCCGCTTTGCATCTCGACCCCGAATCGCTGCAGTTGCTCGAGCGATATCACACCCTGTTCGTGCGCGCCGGGGCAAAGCTCTCGGAAGCGGACAAGACCCGGCTGCGGACGCTCAACGAGCAGATTTCCTCCCTGATGACACAGTTCAAACAGAACGTGTTGAAGGCAAGCAAGGACGGCGCCGTCGTCGTCGACAGCGCGGCGGAGCTCGAGGGTTTTTCGGCCGAGCAGATCGGCACGGCGGCGCGCGCTGCGGCTGCCAGGAATCTGTCCGGCAAGTGGCTCATACCGCTGCAGAACACCACGAATCAGCCGTCTCTGACGCAACTCAGGAATCGTGCCCTGCGCGAGCGCATCTATAAGGCGTCCATCGCGCGCGCCAGCGCGGGAGCCGCCGACAATAATCCGGTGATCGCGAAGCTGGTCAAGCTGCGCGCCGAGCGTGCAACCCTGCTTGGCTACGCCAACCACGCGGCTTATCAGCTCGAGGACGAGTCGGCTGGTACCGCCGCCGCCGTGCAGGAAATTCTTTCGCACCTGGCTCCGGCGGGCCTGATGAGCGCGCAGCATGACGCGGCGCAGATGCAGAAGCTCATCGATGCCGAGGTCGCGCAGAGTCACGGCCAGCCATTCACGTTGCAGCCCTGGGACTGGGCGTTTTACTCGGAGCAGCTCCGCAAGGCGCGTTACGCCTTCGACGAGGCGCAGGTCGCGCCGTATTTCGAGCTCGATCACGTGCTCCACGACGGCGTGTTCTACGCCGCTCACGAGCTTTACGGGCTGACTTTCAAAGAGCGCAAGGACCTGCCGGTCTACCAGCCGGACGTGCGTGTGTTCGAGGTTTTCGATGCGGACGGCACGCCGCTGGCGCTGTTCCTCGGCGACTACTTCGCGCGCGACAACAAGCAGGGAGGCGCGTGGATGAACAGCTTTGTCAGGCAGTCGAAGCTGTTCGGGCTCAAGCCCGTGGTCGCCAACAACCTCAACATTCCGAAGCCCCAGCCGGGCCAGCCGTCGCTGCTGACGTTCGACGAAGTCACGACGATGTTCCATGAGTTCGGGCATGCCATTCATGGAATGCTCTCGAACGTGCGCTACCCCATGCTTTCGGGCACGGCCGTTCCGCGGGATTTCGTCGAGTACCCTTCGCAGTACAATGAGATGTGGGCGCGCGAGCCGGCGGTGCTCACGCACTTCGCGAAGCATCACCAGACGGGCGAGCCCATGCCGAAGGAGCTGCTGGACAAGGTGCTGGCCGCGCAAAAATTCAACCAGGGGTATGCCACGACTGAGTACATCGCGGCGGCCATGCTCGATCAGGCATGGCACCAGATCACCGCGTCGCAGGCCCCCACCCCGGCCGACGTACCGGCCTTCGAAGCGGCCGCGCTTCGCAAGAACGGCATCGATTATGCAAAGGTGCCGCCGCGCTATCACTCCGAATATTTTTCGCACATCTTTGCAGGCGGCTATTCGGCCGGCTATTACGCATACCTCTGGAGCGAAGTGCTGGCGCGCGATACCGGGCAGTGGATGCATGAGCACGGCGGTCTGACGCGCGCCAATGGCGACTATCTGCGCACCAAGGTGCTTTCACGGGGCCGTAGCGAGGATCCGCAGGTGCTGTTCCGGAATTTCTACGGCCGGGCGCCCGATATCGCGCCCTTGATCGAATATCGGGGGTTGACGCTGCCGAGTGCTGTCGCATCGCGCGCGACGGCAGCCGCGGCCGCGGGGACGCCCCCGTAAATTCGAGATCACAAATCCTCGTCCTCCCTGGTGACGGCATCGGGCCGGAGATTACCCGTGCCACTCTCGAGGTTCTCGAGGTGGTGAATGCGGCGCTGTCGCTGGGTCTGGAATTCGAGACGCGCGACATCGGACTGGTCAGTCTGAAGGCGCGGGGGTCGACGCTGCCGCCCGAGGTCCTAACGCGGATCCCCGCGGTCGGCGGCGTCATACTGGGTCCGGTGTCGCACTACGACTATCCGAGTCGCGAGCAGGGCGGCATTAATCCTTCCGCCGAGCTGCGCGTCGTTTTTCAGCTCTATGCGAACATCCGGCCGTGCCGCTCACGGGAGAAGCTGACCATCCTGCGCAAGCCGATGGACCTCGTCATCGTGCGCGAGAATACCGAGGGCTTCTACTCGGACCGGAACATGTTCGCCGGCAGCGGCGAGTTCATGCCCGACTCCGACATGGCGCTGTCCATTCGGAAAATCACCGCGCAAGGTTCGGCACGGGTGGCTCGGGCGGCCTTCGAGATCGCGCGCGGCCGGCGCCGCAAGGTGACCGCCGTTCATAAGGCCAATGTCCTCAAGCTTTCAGACGGACTGTTCCTGCGGGAGGTTCGCAAGGTCGCGGCGAGCTATCCCGACGTCCAATTGGACGAGCTCATCGTCGATGCCGCCGCGGCCTGGCTGATTCGCAGCCCCGATCGCTTCGACGTCATCGTGACGACCAACATGTTCGGCGACATTCTGTCGGATGAGGCGTCCGAGCTGGCGGGGAGCCTGGGTCTCGGGGGGTCGATCAACGCCGGTGACGAGATCTGTGTGGCGCAGGCACAGCACGGCTCCGCTCCGGACATTGCAGGCATGAACATCGCGAATCCGACCTCGTTGATCCTGTCGGCCGCGATGCTGCTCGCGTGGCGCGGCCGGCGCGATGGCAACGAGTCTCTCCTTGCCGGGGCGGCCCTGATCGAGAGCGCCATTGAGCGAGTTCTCGATGACCCGAATACACGCACGCGCGACATTGGCGGGCAGCTCGGTACTGACACGTTCACAGCCGCAGTGTGCGCGGCCATCCGCGCGGGAAAATAAAACGCGACAGCAGGAGGGGATCATGACAGCGCAACCTGGCAACTCGCCGCAAACCGCCCATGGCGCACGGCGGCCCGCAATTCTCCGCCCGTCAGGGATTCCTGCCCGCGAGCGGGGTGGCGGCGCCCGGACCATTCCGCTCGTAACGCGCAAAGTGGGGGCGACGGCGTTCATCAACGGCATCACGGTTTTCGAGCCTGCCGCGGCAGTGGCCTTGCATAGCCACAATTGCGATGAGAGCGTCGTGGTCCTCGAGGGACACGCGATCGTGGAGATCGAAGGTGTCGAGCACGAGCTAGGGCCCGACGAGACGACCTTCCTTCCGGCCAACATCCCGCATCGGTTCAGAAACGCCTCTGCGACCGAGCGCATGCGTATCTTCTGGACCTACGCCTCGGTAGACGCCACCCGCACGATCATTGCGACGGGTGACACCAACACCATCGACGCGGAGCACGGGAACTAGCCGCCGACGGCGGCTGCCATCACGGCAGTCCCATCGATATGGCGATGCAGGAAGGAGGCGGCCGCAGGCAGGTCGCCTGCTTCGAGCAGGTCCAGGATTTTCACGTGCTCCCGGCACTGCCGCGTCAGTAGCGACCGGTCCAGCGTCATTCGGTATTCGATGAGCCGCTGTAGCCGGTTCACCCGCCTCACCCCTTCGAGCATGAACTCGTTTCCGGAGCAGGCGACGATGAGCTCGTGCAGCTCCGAGTCGATCCCGGATAACTGCGCGCCCGACAGGCGGAGCAAGCCACCCTGCAGAAGCTCCTGTTGTTGTTGGCGCGCTGCACGTACGGCCTCGACATTTATGCGAAAGCGCGGCTCGAGAATGGCCGCGGGCTCAACGATGGCGCGGAAGCGGTAGCCGGCTTCGTAGCTCTCACGCGACGTGAGAGTCGGGCGAAATTCCCAGCCGTGGCCCGGCAGCCGCTCTATCCAACCCTCCTGCGCGATCTTGTTGAGAATCTTGACCAGGCGACCACGCGGGAGCCTGTACAGCCGCATCAGCTCGCTCTCGGTGACCTGAGCCCCGAGCTTGCCCGAGAGGCAGTGCTCCGCGATCGCGAAATAAATGTCTTCTTCCTCGTCCGGGTCGCGCGGCAGATCGACGTTGCGCAAATCTTTCGGGTCGATTGCGAGGAAGTAGCCGCGATTCGGCTCTGAGCGCACCACGCCCAGGTCCTCCAGAGCCTTCAGAGCCGAACTTACGGGCGCGCGCGAGACGCGGAAGGCGTCCGCCAATGCCTGACTGGGCAGATGCCGTCCGGACGTCAGCTGGTTCGTACGGATGTGATCGACAATGAGCCATGCGATCTGCGCCGAGAGGCTGTTGCTAGCCATGGAACTCTTCCCTCTGCGCCCATCCAGGGGACTGTTGCTCCTTCAGTTAAATTGACGTATGTGCCGGCCAAATGCAACGGACTGTTTCGCGGCGCTGCGCTTCAAGAGGGATACAGCATGTACCCGAGGCCACGAAGCGTGCGGATCGTAGGTCCATCAGGCTCGAGCTTCTTGCGCAACCGCCCCACGTAAACTTCGATGGCGTTAGGGGCGACGGGCTCGTCGAATCCGAAGACTTCGTCCGTCAGACGCTCCTTGGAGACGAGTTTGCCGGCGCGGGCTACCAGCCTGTCCAGGACGGCCCATTCGCGCCGACGCAAGTCGAGCGGGCGACCGCTCACGGTGGCGGTACCGAGCGAGCGGTCGATGACAAGATTGCCGATGGTCAGGATCGGGGAGGGATCGCCGTGCGAGCGGCGCATGAGCGCGCGGATGCGGGCTTCGAGCTCGGTTGGCTCGAAGGGCTTGAGGATGTAATCGTCCGCACCTAGATCGAGGCCGGTCACACGATCCTGCACGGTGTCGCGCGCCGTCAGCATCAGGATCGGCATGCGGCGGCCTCGCTCACGCAGGCGCTTCAGCACTTCGAAGCCGGAGAAATCCGGGAGACCGACGTCGAGCATGACGACCGCGTAAGGCTCCTTCGTGGCCATACTGACGGCGGACGCACCATCGCACGCAGTATCCACCGCGTAGCCGCCTGCGCGCAGCATTGCCACCAGGCCTCGCAGCAGCGCGGGGTCATCCTCGACGAGCAGGATGCGAGCCAAGCACGTACTCCGATAAAACCGTAACAGGTCAGCGACAGTATGACCGCATATCGTGGGCAGACTCCATAGACAGACCGCATCGCAGGCATCGAGGGGGCCCCGTTGAAACGGCTCATCACGATCGTCTCCGCGGCGACGCGCGTCCGAGCGGCATTTGTCACGGAGGCCGCCATCACCGAATGGATGCGTGTGCTGCGTTCCTCGCCTGCCACGACGCCCTGACGGCCCTTGCGAATCGTCTGGGGCTGCGCTCGAAGCGCGAAGAAATACTGCAGGCTGCGACCCGGGCAGGGACGTCGATCGCGGTGTTGCTGATCGCCCTCGACCGGTTCAAACATGTCAAGGACACGCTCGGCCACGACGCCGGAGACGAGCTGCTCGTTGAAATCGCGCGGCGCCTGAGGGACACCGTTCGCCATCCCACTGCCGTTGAGGCTGCGGTGGTGTTCTGGTCTCAGGCAGATCCTGATGTCAGGCGAATGCCCCGGCCTGTACGGCCGGCGGGTGAAATCGCCTCACGGCCACGATGCCGAAGCCGATGAATGCCACCATGACGAGGACCTGAGCGGTGACGAAGGGACCCTCGGTCTGGGTCGGTGCCAATCGCTGCAGCGGCGCAATTTTCTGGAATGCCTGCACTACGCCGACGAAGACATTCAGGTACAGGGCAACCAGCGCGCTCGCGATGTAGATCCAGCGCCACGCTCCGGCGAGGTGGTAGGCGTAAAGCGCGACGAGCGCGATGGCGAGGATCACCAGCGACAGGACCCCGATGATTTCGGGCGGCCCAAAGCTCGTGAAATGAAACATGAACCCGGTGACGGTCGTGAGGATCGTGGTGCCCAGAAAAAGCGCAGTCCATGCCTCGAGCCGCTTCGCGCTCCACCACCCGAGTACGACCACGAATCCGGAAAGAATTCCGATCACGCTGATGACCACATGGAGCAACGTGAAGGTTGCCGTCGACATACCCAGAATCATGACGCGCCTCCGGTGATGGTGCTTTTAACAGCGCCTTTGAAGAGGACGGTAGACTAGATCAGGCGCGCGCGGGAAGCTTGAACATTTCCGCCGCGCCGGGGTCGGATTTTCGACGTTCGCTCGCTCACGCGGCGCCCGGGCCTAGTCGCGGCGCCTCACTGCCGCGATGAACAGCAGCGCGGAGCCGCATGCGTGCGGACTGCAGGTCACTGCTCCATCCGCCGGGAAGCAGCGGGCGACATCCACTGCGGAAAGGTCTGCAACATTCCCGGTGGCGTTCTCGATTCGCACGGACCCTGAAATACAACACACCAGCGTCTCGGCCTCGTAGAACGGTTGGATGAGCTCCGTTCCCTCGAGTCGCGCGATGCGACCGTTGGCCTGCGCTCGATCTTTCGACACGATCAGATTGAGATCGGTGGACGGCCCGTCGAGCAGAGCGCAAGTCGTCCGCCAACCGCCATCAAACGAAGCGAGTGCGCCAGGTGCGGCCAGTCTTGCGACGCCATGAGGTCCAAAGTCGAGCTCCACACCGGCGCCACGCACGAGCACCAACGTACGCTCGTAACCTTCGAACGCGGAGAAGGGGCCGGCACTGTCGATCGTTGCGAGGCTGAGCCGCCAGTCAAATGTGCTGCCTCCCGCAGGGAACCGTTGGATTTCCCGCGTGATGCCGCCACCATTCTTCCACGGCACGGCTGTGTAGTCCGACTCGCGCAACACGATCACTCGCAGGAGCTCTCGGTTCTTCGGACGCGTGCAGCCAGTGCAGCCGTGAAGGCAACGATTCCGATACGCACGGCAAATACCAACCTGGGCTGCCAATAGGGATAAGGGGCGGCAGCGTCGAACGCCAGCCGCCCGCGGGAGCTTACCTCACTTCGTGATGGGATCATGCCGATAGCGTTCCCGGAAAGTGGAGCGGCGCGGCTGCGCCGTTGAACGATGCTCAACGGCGGTCCGGTCACAGGCCCAGCTTGCCTGGGAGGCGTTTTCTAGTGATTGTTCACAGATAGCCCGCCATGCCTGAAGGTTTCGGCGCCCGTCATGATTCCCAATCCGCAAGTTGAATTCTCACGGATCGCAGCTCACCTGAGAAAGCGGCGCCAGCACATCTTGTCCGACTGGCGTCGCGCGGTGGATGCCGATCCGAAAGTGAGTGCATCCGCATCCCTCGTGCGCACGCAATTCATTGATCACATTCCGCGGATTCTCGATGCGTTCGATCACGCACTGCGCGCACGTGGTCGGGAAGACGAGGCAGCCGCCGAGGCCGATGAGCTCGCCGGCGCCGCCGATCATGGGGAACACCGTTGGCTGCATGGCTATGACTCTCGCGAAACGATGCGCGAATGGGGTCACCTGCACACCTGCATGCTGAAGGAGTTCGAATCGTTTGCCCTCGCCGAGGCGAATGCCGATCCCTCGGCAGTGAGCGAGGCACGCACCATGCTTGCGCAGCTGTTCATCGACTGCATGGTCGAGAGTGCCTCCAGCCATGCCGCCCTCGAGCGGGCCGAAGCGGAAGGGAGGCTGCGCGAATTGGAGCGTGTTCTCGAGCAACTGCGCACGGCCGAGCGTGAACGGACGGAGCTGTGGCGGGAGGCGGCCCACGACCTGCGGGGAAATGTAGGCGCTGTGAAGCTCGCCGCCACCGCTCTGGGGCGCGCCGGGGCAACGTCCGAGCTTCCGACCTTCGTGAGCATGGTGCGGAAAAGCGCGGATTCGTTGGACACGCTGTTGAGCGATCTCATCGAGCTCGCCCGCCTCGAGGCCGGTCGTGAGCGACGTAACATCGCGCCCTTTGATCCACGGAGCGTGATTTCCGAGCTGTGCGACTCCCTCCAGCCGCTCGCGGCCAAGCGCCAGCTGTTCCTCAAGTTCGGCGCCTCGCCTGAGCTGCTCGTGGACGGCGACTCGGTCAAGGTGCGGCGCATTGCGCAGAACCTCGTCCTCAATGCACTCAAGTACACCGAAAAGGGCGGCGTGCTCGTGTCCTGCACGGAGGTTGGATCGGCCGAAGTGCGGCGCTGGGCTTTGTGTGTGCAAGACACAGGGGTCGGTCTCGAGGACGGCGCCGCGGCGCCTCTCGCACAGGTGATCAGCGATGTCACCAAAGAAGCTCACGCCATCGCCCAGGAGATCGCGGCGAGGGAGCAACGCGCTCCGGTGCTGTCCACCCTGCCGACACTTCCCTCCAGATCGTCGGATCGTCCCGAGCCGGAGCAACCGAGCGAGGGCATCGGGCTTTCCATCGTGAAGCGGCTCTGCGAGTTGCTCGATGCGAGCCTGGAGCTCGAGACCCACCGCGGGCGCGGCACGTCGTTCCGTATCATCTTCCCGAGCCAATATCCGGCTTGATGCCGCTCGCCGGGGCCGGGAGCGCTCCGGTCCGGCCAATCGCCCCCACCTGGGACGCGCGCTCATTATAAAATCGTGCCCATCCGCAGCCGGTCACAGGAGATATGCATGCCGTTACGCCGCCTCACACTCGCATCATTGACCGCGGCTGTTGCTCTGGCCAATGCAGGCGTGCCGCTGTCCTACCCGGCTGCGACCCCGGGCGATGTCAGCGGGGATTATCACGGTGTGAAGGTGCCCGACCCGTATCGCTGGATGGAGGATATCGATTCGCCGGGGACACGCGCGTGGGTCGAGGCGGAGGATAAATTGAGCCGCAACTATCTCAATGCGCTTCCGCGGCGCGACGCGATTGCACAGCGTTTGCGGCAGATCTGGAATTTCGAGCGCTGGAGCGCCCCCGAAAAGCACGGCCGCTACTGGTTCTATACGCACAATGACGGATTGCAGAATCAGGCTGTCATCTTCGTGACGCCGGATCCCGGGACCCCGGGCCGCAAGCTGCTCGATCCCAACACTCTGTCGAAGGATGGTACGGTGGCCCTGCGCGAGACAGCGGTGAGCGCCGACGGGCGGTTATTTGCCTATGCGCTCTCCGATGCCGGCTCGGATTGGCAGACATGGCATGTCCGCGATGTCGACACCGGGGCCGATCTGCCCGACGAGGTGCGCTGGTCGAAGGCGGGTGGGGGTAGCTGGCGTAAGGACGGTTCGGGCTTCTACTACACTTGCTTCGCTGAACCGAAGAACGGGGACGCCCTCAAGGCGGCGAACCAGTACGAAAAGCTCTACTTCCACAAGCTGGGCACGCCGCAGGCTCAGGACGCCCTGGTCTATACGCGGGCGGACGATCCGGACTGGTTCGTCGGCGGCGCGGTGACCGACGATGGGCGCTATCTGGTGATCCAGGCCAATCATGGGGATGAGGTCCAGAACACGCTGCTGGTGCAGGACCTGGGCGCTTCCGGCGCTCCCATTCGCACCGTCATTCCCCGACCCACGGCCGTCTACAACTTCATCGGCAATGTTGGAACGACGCTATATGTCATGACGGACGACGGAGCGCCGCGCTACAAGATCGTGGCGATCGAGCTCTCGAAGCCCGACCCGGCGCGATGGCGCACAGTGGTGCCGGAGGGTGCCGATACCCTCGACTCCGTGAGCCTCGTCGGTGGGCAACTCGTTGCCGAGTACTTGAAAGATGCGCACAGCGCCGTGCGTCGCTACACGACTCGCGGCAAGCTCCTGGGCGAAGTGCGGCTGGCGGGCCTGGGCAAGGCCGGCGGCTTCCAGGGGCGGATGCAGGATCACGCGACCTATTATTCGTATAGCAGCTTCACCTCGCCGCCGAGCGTCTATCGGCTCGATCTCGCCAGCGGCATGAGCTCTTTGTGGAAGTCGCCCCGGCTCGACGGCTTCACGCCCGAGGACTACGCGACCCAACAGGTGTTCTACTCGAGCAAGGACGGCACGCGCGTGCCTCTGTACATCGTCGCACCCAAGGGCACGAAGCTGGACGGCAGTCATCCCACGATCCTCTACGGCTATGGGGGATTCAACATTTCCATGGAGCCGCAATTCTCGGCCGCCGTCGCGGGCTGGCTCGAGATGGGCGGCGTCTATGCCATGGCGAATCTGCGCGGCGGTGGCGAATACGGCCGGGCCTGGCATGAAGGGGGAATGAAGATCCATAAGCAGAATGTGTTCGATGACTTCATCGGCGCGGCCGAGTACTTGATCGCGCAACACTGGACCACGCCTGCGCATCTGGCCATCCGTGGCGGCTCGAACGGCGGGCTGCTCGTTGGAGCTGCCGAAGAGCAGCGGCCGGACCTGTTTGCCGCGGCGGTGCCCCAGGTGGGCGTCATGGACATGCTGCGCTTCCGCGAATTCACGGTCGGAAAGGGCTGGGAGTCGGATTACGGCTCGGTGGACAACCCTTCCGAGTTTCAAGCGATGCTGGCGTATTCACCCGTCCAGAATGTCAAGGCGGGCGTGCATTATCCGGCCACGCTGGTCACCACGGGCGATCATGACGATCGCGTGTATCCGGCCCACAGCTTCAAATTCACGGCCGCCATGCAACGCGCCGACCCGAACGGCGAGCCGATCCTCATTCGCATCGAGACTCGGGCCGGCCACGGCGCCGGCAAGCCGACCGCCAAGCAGATCGAGGAGACGGCCGATATCTACTCGTTCATTTTGAATGCGATGCAGCAGTGAGGGGTGGCGGGGCGCTAGCGTGCGCTCGAGGCTTTCTTCTTTTTTGGCGCCTCCGGCTCGACTGTCAGCCGCTTCCACAGGCGCCCCAACTCTATGGCAGGCATGCCGCCTACGGGCATGGAGATCTGTGCCGTGACGTCATCGATGCTCCCGTTGATGGAGAGGACCGCCAGGGCAGCCGTGAGACGTCCAAAGGAAAGCGAGCGGCCGAGTGTGGTGTGCCGGTCCGCCGCGACCGCCGTCGTTTGATCGTCGAGGGCGGCCAGAATCCGATCCGACAGGCCCCAGGTCACGGCGATGCGCTTTGCTATACCAGCCGATTGGGTGTCGAGCAGGGAAGCGATGATGCCCGCGTCGGGGCGGAGCTCTGGACGCGCCTCGTATTGGTCGAGCACCACGCGAAATACGACGATGCCGGCCAGCCCCGAGACCAGGCCAAGCAGCTGCGCGGCGAAGGGGTCGGACTTTTCGACGATCGCCGCGTGCGTCACGGTCGCGCTGGCCGAGCGGAAGGTGTGTTCCCAGGCGATCTCGGGAAAGCGCGGGAAATCGCCGCCGGCGACCTGAAAAATGGGCTGCGTCAGCGAGGCTGCGATGAGTGAGCGGATGCCGTCGTTGCCGAGCATCACTACCGCGCGATCGATGCTTTCCACGGGTTGATGGCTCACCCGATAAAACGGGCTGTTGGCCATCTTGAGGAGATTGCCTACCAGGGAGGGGTCACGCGCAATGATCGTGACGAGCTCGCGGCGCGAAACCTCTTCGTCATTCATCGCTCGCAGCAGCTGCGGTAACAAAGTCGGGCGGCGGGGCGCGTAACGGTCCTGTGTCGCGGCGTCCTGGAGCGCATCTGTGGATGCTGCCGCGATCGCTTTGTGGTCCGTGGAGAGTGTCGAACCGAGTTGCGAGACGCTCAGCGCGAGCTCGTGCAGTTTCGCGAAAACCGCGTCGGCACCGAGAACTTTCACTTCCGGCGGCGTGTCGGCCTTCGCCTGCTCCGGCGCGCTAAAGACCCATTCAGTCGGAGGCTCCTCGCGGGTGTTGCGCCGTCGCTGGCCCCTTCGCGACAGCGACCAGGCCGTCGCGGCGATCCCGGCGACAACGACAACGGACAGTAGACCCCATAGCATGCTGGCCCCGCGCAGCTCCTTGAAAACAGGTCGAAAATGGAATTATTCGATTGTGCGCCATCATGCGACTTGCGCGCACGCCGGGCAATACCCGGCATGCCGCCCCCTGCGTTGGTGCGCTGGAGATCAGGCCGACAACTGGCTCAAAGTATCCGCCGCGAGGCTCGTCGCTTGCGTGGTCGCCGCCGTCGGTGCCGGTGCGTAGGCCGGCAGGGACCGGGCCAGTACCTCGAGCTTCCAACGCAGCGAGATGCTGATGCTCGAGGAGTGGGCCGTTGCGCCGAGCTTGGAGAGAACATCCTGCAGGAAGTTGGCGATCGTCTGCTGCGGGCTTGCCGTGGGAGTGGAGGACGAGGACGCAGCTGAGCTCGACCCCGAAGTTGACCCGGAAGTCGCAGTAGGAGTGGAAGTCGAGCTCGCGCCTGTTGGGGCCGTGCCCGCCGGGCTGCTCGCTGGCTGATTGGGGGAGGTGGAAGAGCCGGCTGGCGCGGAGGAGGCTGTTGGAGCGGGCGTGCCTGTTGACGCAGACGTGCCTGCGGTCTGCGTGAGCTGCGTAACGGTCGCGGGTTGGGTCGGTTGCATTGCGGGGCCTGTGACAGGCGTGGTGGCGGTGTCGCCAACGCCGCTGGCCGCCGGCTGGAACAACCTACTCGAATAGGACAGCTGCAGGCTGAATCCTGCGATCTGCGCCGGATCGGAACCGATGCTCGCCGCGGTGGCGAACGCACCCTGGGCGTCGCCTGAAAAGAATTTCGTGGCCAGGGCGTCGACCTGCGAAAGGACGTCGCCGATGGATTTCAACTCGGCAGGGTTGAGATCACCGCTCACTTCGACCTGGATCTGGCCGCTGGACACTAGCGTGACACCCGTGCCCGCGGACGATCCCCCGGCCGCTGATGCCTGCGCCGGTGAGAGCGACGCGCTCGTCTTCTCCCGCAGGCGGATCGTGACCTGGTCGCCTTCCGCCGTCTGAATGCGCAGTGTGGCGCTTTCCCGATTCACAAGGCGTGCACCCAGTCCGCCGCCGTTGCTTCCGGCGGCCGGCGTGTTGGTTCCGCCTACCTGCCCCTGTTGGCTGGCGGCGGCCCAGTCAGTCTCGAGGTGGAGTTTGCGTGCGATGGAGTAGTTTGCGCCGGAGGAACCGCCGGCGGTGCTGTCCGCCGTCGATGCCGCACTGGCTCTGAATCCGAAATAACCGAGTTGTTGCAGTTGCACAGGTCGCTCCCCAGGCTGGTGTAAGGTTGCAGTCGAGCTCAAGTGCCCGTGAGAGCGGCCGGGGGGGAATTAAGTTAACGGCGCAGTTCGCCGGGATGAGAGTCGCGTCACGAAGAAATCCGATGTTGGTCGCCGCGGCGGCGGAACGCTCCCGAAGGGGAGCCGCCTGGAGCGTGACGGGGCCTGGAAGGAGACAGGCAAGGTCCCGCAGTGGCAAGCTGACGGCGGGAGCCAGTGCTCCCGTCCGATCATCGAACGCTTGTCGCCAACGCGAGGGGAACAACATGAAGGCCATAACGCTGGGTGCCCCTGGTGGGCTCGATCGCCTGAAGCTCGTAGACATGCGCGAGCCGGATGCCCCGGCCGCCGGTGAGATCCGCGTCCGGGTGCACGCCAGCTCGCTCAACTTTCACGACTACGCCGTGGTGAAAGGGCTCATTCCAGCCGCCGACGGCCGCATTCCGCTGTCCGACGGCGCGGGTGTGGTCGAGGCCATCGGCGAGGCAGTCACTGAGTTTGCCGTGGGCGACTCTGTCGTGTCCTGCTTCTTCCCGCTATGGCATGACGGTCCGCCCACGGTGGCCGATTTCTCCACGACGCCGGGAGATGGACAGGACGGCTATGCCCGGGCGATCGTGGTGCGCCCGGCTACGTGGTTCACGAAGGCGCCGAAAGGCTTCAGCCACGCCGAGGCGTCCACGCTCACTACTGCGGGGCTGACGGCGTGGCGTGCTCTGGTCGTGGAGGGCCGCCTCAAGGCGGGCGACACCGTGCTCGTGCTTGGCACCGGAGGGGTGTCTATCTTCGCACTTCAATTCGCCAAGCTGATGGGCGCTACTGTGATAGCAACATCGTCGTCGGATGAAAAACTTGAGCGTGTCCGCGCGCTGGGGGCCGATTACACACTCAACTACAAGAGCGAGCCCGAGTGGGGCAAGGCCGTGAAGCGCTTGACGGATGGATATGGGGTGGACCATGTCGTCGAGGTCGGTGGTCCCGGAACGCTGCCGCAGTCCATCATCGCCGTGCGCATCGGCGGGCACATCTCCCTGATCGGCACGCTCACGCAGCAAAGCGGAGATCTGCTACTGAGGCTCATGATGATCAAGCAGGCGCGGCTGCAGGGACTGATCGTCGGGCATCGCAACCACCAGAAGGCAATGATTCGCGCACTCGATGCCAATGAGCTGCGCCCGATCATCGACCGGAGCTTCGGCTTGGAGGCGCTCGGGGACGCCTTCCGTTACGAGGAATCGGGCCGGCACTTGGGCAAGATCTGCATCGAGCTTTAGCTCGGCGGGAGCCGCGCACGCAGGCCGCGGGTGACCTGCCCCGTTCGCCATTGGGAAATCGCGGCATCCTGTCGCGGCTCTTTGCTGCATCGCACCTTTTCGGTACCCTACGCCGCGGCATTCTGCCGCCACGCCGATAGAGGCCGCGTGCCGATGGAACGGCATACGGCTGAGCTTGTACCGAGGGGGTGTGACACGACAGCTGATCGAGGGGCCGAGGCGTAGATGACGACATTCAAGAAACTGATGGACAAGCGCTGGATCGCAATCGGGAAGGCACTGCCGTTCTCCATCTACGATACGCAGCGCAAGCTGCTGCTGGCCCAAGGACGGGTGGTGGAGTCCGAACGGAGTCTCGAGCGCCTGTTGGCGCATGGCGAGTACTACAAACCCGATGATCCGAACGAGGATGTGCGCTCTGCCGCTGAGGAGTCGCCCGAGGCCGCGCCTGCCGATCCTCTTCTGGCAGTCAACCGCGACTATTCCAACATCGCGCAGCGCGCCCGGTACGGCGTGAACATCTCGCCGCAACAGGCGGGCGAGAGCTTTCAGTGCTGGGTAATCGGTGTGTCGCAGGAGAGCAGATGTCTGATCATGACCGCGCCCGCTCGTGCCGACAAGTCATTGGCGCCGGTCATCAAGGGACAGACCTGGTACTGCCGGATGTTCAGCGCCACGTCGGTATATCGCTTTCGCGGAGCGATCCTCAAGGTCGCCTTCGAGCCGTATGCCTATTTGCATATGCTGGTACCCGAGATCATCGAGCAGCGGAATATCCGGCAAGCCCCGCGCGCCCTGGTCAGCCTGCAGGCGAAGCTCGCGACGCCGCAGACCCATGGCGCGACCATAGTCGATCTGAGTGTGGGCGGCGCTCGCATCGGGGTGGCAAACGAGGTGGCGCTGCGAGTGGGTGACACCGTCCAACTGCGCACTGGCATCGAGGTACCCGGCAGGCAGGAGGAGATCGAGCTCCAGGCAAAAGTTGCCGTGGTTTACGGCGGCACCGACAGCCGCCATCCCGGGATTGTTTTCTATGGGTTGTGTTTCGAGGCACTCACGGAGCGGCACGTCCTGATGTTGCATGGTTACGTGCACCAGCAGCTCGCCAGAGAGTACGACGGCCTCGGCCAGGTTCTGGGGGCGGGCGCGCGCGATATGCAGGAACCGTAAGGGTGGCGGCCCGCGGGGCTGGTCAGTGCGGATACTTCGCAAAGATCGCCGCGACGGCGGCTTCGATCCTTTGCTCGGCAGCGGGGCCGGTCAGCCCGCGAAGGCTTTGCTCGACCGATGCATGCCACACCGGCTGCTTGCTTTTCCCATCGTAGAGGTCCACTGCGATGATTCCCTCGTGGTAGACGTAGGGCTCATTCCATCCCCATGGTCCGCCGTAAGCTCCGTGCCAACCCCAGCCGTATCCGTAGTCCCAGGTACCCGGGAACGGCCCCTCGATGGCGGTGTGGGCACCCATGCCGTACCCAATGAGGCAGTCGGCGTCGGCCGTTGCCGGCTGCACTCCCATGGACGCGAGATGACTCGAAATGGCTGTGCGCAGGCGGCTCTCATTGAGTGGATTGGCGATGCCGCTGCGCAAGGGGTTGTTCGCACGAAACGATCCTGCCCAAGCAAAGGTATGGCAATGGACCGAGCCAGCGAGCGCAGCGTTTACGTCGGATGTCACGCGTAGCGACGCACACGCGGCCAACCCCGCAACGACAGCAACGGAAACGACGCCGGCGCGAATAAGCTGGTTCATCATGGACGCGTCCTCAAGGCGAGCCGACTGCCCGCACCACTGCACCGAACGTACTACGGGACGTTCGGTTGACGAAAGCCGGGTGCGCAGCACGTCCGGCATGGCCGGGAACGTCGCAACGTCGCAAGCCCCTGCGAAGCTCGAACTCTTTCGGGAACGGCCGTGCGGTAGACTTCCGGCCCATCCGCCACCGGACATCATGCGAAAGACCCGGAATGAAAATCTACTCATGGAACGTCAATGGCATTCGCGCCACCTTGAAGAAGCAGCAGTTCCAGCCGTTCATGGCCACCCACCAGCCCGACATCCTGTGCCTGCAGGAGACCAAAGCCGAACGGGGACAGATCGAGATCGAGCTGCCCGGCTATCACGAGTATTGGAATTCCGCCGTCAAGAAGGGCTATTCGGGCACCGCGATTTTCTCGAAGCAGCAGCCGCTGAGCGTCATCAACGGCTTCCCCGAAGCCTTCGCCAAACGCTTCCGGTTTGCCGACGAGTTGCAACGCGACAGCGCAGAAGAGGGCCGGGTCATCACGGCGGAGTTCGACAGTTTCTACGTGGTGACCGTCTACACCCCGAATGCCAAGGACGATCTCAGCCGCCTGGCGCTGCGCTTCGAGCATTGGGACCCGGCGTTCCTGGCCTACTGCAAGCTGTTGGAGGAGAAGAAGCCGGTCATCTTCTGCGGCGACCTGAATGTCGCGCATACTGAGTTCGACCTGGCGAACCCGAAGCCCAATCGCGGCAAAAAGGGCTTCACCGACGAGGAGCGCAAGGGTTTTCAGAACATGGTCGATGCCGGGTTCATCGATACGTTCCGGCTCTTCACGCAGGGGAACGGGCACTACAGCTGGTGGAGCCACTTCGCCAACTCGAGGGCGCGCAATGTCGGATGGAGAATCGACTATTTCCTGGTGTCAGGCCAACTGCGTGCGGCCGTGAAGGCCGCCCAGATTCACGCCGATGTCCTGGGGAGCGATCACTGCCCCGTCAGCGTCACGCTCGCCTGACCGGTGTGCAAATAGAGCCGCCGGATATCAGCCGGCGGTCTCAGAAAGGCGGTGAACATGAATGCTGAGGCGCTCGAGCGGATCGAAACGAAAATCGCGTTCCTGGAGCGCGCGAATACTGAATTGAGCGATGTGGTGTTTCGCCAGCATCAGGAGATCGAGACGCTGCAGACCCAGCTTCAGGCGCTTGCGGAGCGCGTCGGCGCGATGCGGTCCGAAGGCGGGGAGCGGACGCCCGAAGACGAGCGTCCGCCTCACTATTGAGTGACCGAGCTACCGCGTCTCGCGCAGCTTGCGGACTTTGTCCGCGGTGATCTCGGATTCCTTGGCGCCGAAGCGAGCGGTGACGTAGTTGGACACAGCCGCGATATCCGCGTCGGAATACGCGGCGCCGAACGCCGGCATGATGGCAATGTCGCCGGACGGTGGCAGCCAGCTCGCACCCCGCAGCACTGCCAGAGCCACATTCGTCGCGGTGGGATCGTTGACGGCACGGGTGCCGGTCAAGGTCGAATGCGAGACGAGTGAGTTCACGCCAGTCCATCCATGGCAACCCGAGCAGGCGCCGGCGAAGAATTCCCGGCCCCTCGGGTTTTTGTTCAGCGCCACGCCCTGCGCCGGATCGGGAGGGGCAGGCACGCTCTTCGGCGCCGGCAAGTCGGGCGTTTTGACGGGAGGCACGCTGCGCACATACTCCGCGATCGCACTCACGTCGGAAGGAGTCAGCTTGGTCAAGCTCAGGTGCACGGCCTCGGCCATGGGTCCGAACGCCGAGCCGCGATCCAGCGAATGGCCCGTTTTGAGGTAGTTCACGATGTCATCCTGGCTCCAGGTGCCGATGCCCGACTCCTTGTCGCTGGAGAGATTGTAGGCACGCCACCCTTCAGCCATGCCGCCGGCATATTTGCGCCGGTTGTTGAGCGACTGCAGCGGAGTGCGCGGCGTATGACACTCGCCGCAGTGGCCGAGCGCCTCCGACAGGTACGCACCGCGGTTCCATGTCGGTGGGCGGTCCGCGACGGGCTTGAAGCGTGTGTTCGGATCGTACAGGGCGGCCCAGAACGTCATTAGCCAGCGCTGGTTGAAGGGAAACATAAGGGCGTTCGAGGGTGGCACGTTTTTCTCGGGCGGCAGGCTGAACAGATAGCCTTTGATCGCCAGCACATCGTCGTCGGTGAGATAGGTGTAAGCCGCGTAGGGAAACGCGGGATACAGGCGCAGCCCGCCCTTGCCGATGCCTTCGTGAACCGCCTTGAGAAAATCCGCATCGCTCCAGCTGCCGATGCCGGTCTGCGGATCGGGTGTGATGTTAGGCGAGTACATTGTGCCGAACGGCGTATCGAACGGCCGGCCTCCCGCAAAAGGCTTGCCGTCCTCGGCGGTGTGGCAGGCCTGGCAGTCGGCCGCTTCGGTCAGGTATCTGCCGTGCGCGAGCGGGTCGGTCTCCTGAAAGTCCGCCGGAACACCCGTTGGGTGCCCGCTGTAGCCACTCAGGGGCACGGCCTTGCCGGCAAAGGCCATCGGTCCGGGACGAATGGCGGCCCATGCCAGCACCAACAGCCCGATCGCGACGATGACGCCGACGACGATTCCAACACGATGCGCCATTATTATTCCCCTTCACCGCTGTGTCCGCCCGGATATCACGCGCAGTCATTCCACGTCCACGCGGGCGAGTCATGAACTATCCCACCCGTTCCGAGTCGCCGCAAGCTCGAGGGCAGGCGCAGTGCGCGTATCGTTCCGCACGTTCGCGCGTCGGACAGCCCGCATGGGTTTCAAATGTTCAACGGCGCTACTCAACGGCGGTGGGACCGTGATTCACTAGGGATGGCGTGAGAACGGCCGCGCAAGAGCCCAATACGAATGATTCCGACAATCCAGATTCTGGTGGCGCTGCTGGCGGTCATTGCCGCGGTGGCCATCGTGGCGGCGCGCCTGAAGGTTCCTCCGGCCATTCTGCTGGTGCTGGCGGGAGTCCTGCTGGCGTTGATCCCGGGGCTGCCGGCGGTGCGGCTGGCGCCGGAGGTCGTGTTGCTTCTCATCCTGCCGCCCATCATCTACTCGTCCTCGGTGGCGATGAGCTGGCGCGACTTCCAGTTCAATCTACGGCCGATTGCGCTGCTCGCCGTGGGTTGCGTCGTATTCACCGCGACCGCGGTCGCCGCGGCCGCCCACTGGCTGCTGGGTTTGTCCTGGGAGCTGGGTTTCGTGCTGGGCGCCATCGTCTCCCCACCGGATGCCGTGGCCCCGCTGTCGATCGTCAGAAGAATGCAACTCCCCAGACGCATTGGCGTCATTCTCGAGGGCGAGGGTCTGGCCAACGATGCGACGGCCCTCATCCTTTATCGATTTGCCGTAGCCGCCGTCGGGGGCGGTGTCTTCTCGCTCGCTCACGCGGCGAGCACGTTCGCCGCCATATTGACCGGCGAGATTTTCTGGGGCATCGCTGTCGGCTGGCTGATGTTGCGCCTGCGGCGCTGGGTCGGCGAGCCGCGCATCGAGATCCTGCTTTCAGTGCTGACCCCCTTCCTGGCCTACTGGCCGCCCGATCAACTGGGCGGCTCCGGCGTGCTCGCTACCGTGACCACGGGGCTTTACATGAGCTGGAACGGGCTGCGGCTCATCAGTGCCCCGACGCGGCTGCAAGGTATTTTTTTCTGGGATTTCCTCATCTACGTCATCGAAGGCCTGGTGTTCCTCCTGACGGGGCTGCAGGCACGCACCCTCATCGCCGGGATAAAAAGCTACTCGGTGACCGAGCTGGTCACCTCCGCCGCGGTCGTCAGCCTCGTTGTGATTCTCACCCGTTTCGTCTGGATCTTTCCCGCTACGTACCTGCCTCGATGGCTGATCCCCTCGGTCGCTCGCCGCGATCCGGCGCCGCCCTGGCAGTGGCCGTTCGTGCTGGCGTTCACCGGAGTCCGCGGGATCGTTTCGCTGGCGGCGGCACTCGCCATTCCGCTCACGACCGCCAACGGCGCGCCCTTTCCCGGCCGTGATCTCGTGCTGATCCTGACCTTCGTGGTGGTCCTCGTGACGTTGGTGGGCCAGGGCCTGACCCTGCCTTGGATCGTGCAGGCCCTGGGGCTGGCCAACGCCGGGCGTCGTGAGCGCGTCGCGGAACGAGCCGAGGAATTTCAGACGCGGCGGCAGGCCATCGAGGCGGCGATCGAGCGTCTCGATGCGTTGCGGGCCGACTCCGATATTCCAAAAGACGTCATCGAGCGGCTGCGGGTCCGGTTGCGTGAGCGGCTCGAGCAGGTCCGCAATCGCAGCGAGGAGGACGACGAACGACAGAGAGAAGTGACTCTGGGGGACGACATCGAGCTGCGGCTGATCGACGCGGAGCGCGATGTCATCAACGAGAGGTATCGGGGCGGCGAGCTCAAAGACGAGGCGCGCCGTCGCATAGAGCGGGAGCTGGATCTGCGTGAGGCGCACCTGGCAAGTGTGCGGAACGAGGATTTCGTCGCCGGCTGATGGCGGGGCGAGGTTGAACTCCGCCGCCACGCAGTTCATCATCGGGCCCGTCCGCTGGCTCTCACCACGTCGCTCGACACTGCAGATTGCGAATGACCTCCGTCCGGAAACCGAATCGTTGAAGTGGCCGGCCGGCCTCTCCCTGGTGCGCACGCTCGACGGGCGTTCCGGCGAAAACGCCTCTAATCCGCTGCGCTCGTATCTTGCCACCGCGGTCTGGCCGCTTGCCGACGGACTGCTGTTCGCTGCTGCGCTGAACGCGGGCCTGCGGATCGGCCCGGCCCATATGGCCAGCTTTGCCATTGCCGCCTTGTTGAATTACGTCCTCAATGTACGCGCCGTTGTCGCGGCTGCGGGACGGGCGCGGGACCCACGGCTGTATGGCCATCTGATCGCGGTGAGCCTGATAGCTTTATTCCTGCGCGGCGGGGTGCTCGCCCTGTTGACGATGGTGTGGGGCTGGCCGCCTCTGGTAGCCATTGTGTTTGCGATCGCCGTGACAATGATCGTGATGCAGGCGGGCTACGCGCTTTCGCTTTCGTCCGGTATATGGAGACTGGGCAGCGGCGCGCGGTGGCGCGCCATCGCCATGGCGCTGATCCTCTGTGCGTTTCTGCTGCGGCTGATCTACCTGGCGCAGGTGCAGCTCCTTCCGGAGGAGACGTACTACTGGAACTATTCGCGCCATCTGGATATTGGATATCTCGATCATCCGCCAATGGTGGCCTGGCTGATCCGGCTCGGCACGGCGGTGTTCGGCGACTCGGAATTCGGCGTGCGAATCGGCGCGCTGTTCTGCGGAGCCGTCGCATCCTTCTTTACGTACCGGCTGACGCGCAACCTGTTTGATGAGCCGAGCGCGCTGGTGGCGCTGGTGTTGATGCAGGTTCTGCCGTTCTTTTTCTTCGCCGGCATTCTCATGACGCCCGACGCGCCCCTCACGGCAGCCTGGGCGGCGTCGCTCTATTATCTCGAGCGCGCGCTCATCGGGGGCCGTGCCGCGGCCTGGTGGGCGGCTGGCATCTCTCTCGGGCTTGGCCTGCTCTCTAAATACACGATCGGCATGCTTGTGCCCGCAATGCTGATTTTCATGGTCGTGGATTCGCAGGCGCGCCGCTGGTTGTGGCATTGGCTGCCCTATGCCGCAGTCGCGCTTGCCCTCGCGATCTTTTCACCGGTCATCATCTGGAATGCCACCCACGATTGGGCGTCCTTCGCTTTCCAGACTTCGCGCCGCTTGGCGGAAGCGCCTAAGTTCTCGCTACACAAGCTGATCGCATCAGCGCTCGTGCTGCTGACCCCCGCGGGTTTCCTGACCCTGGCAACCGCCCTGCGCGGCGGTAGTCGCGCCCACACCGGCGCGAGCGGGACTGCCGAATCGCCTCGCCGCTGGCGCTTCCTGCAGTTGGCAGTCCTCGTTCCGCTCACCGTGTTCGTGGCTTTCAGCCTGCGTCACGATGTGAAGCTGGACTGGACCGGCGCGCTGTGGATTGCCGCTGTACCCGCGTTCGCGTACGCCATCGTGTCGTCGGGCGAGCAACTCATGGACGGCACGCGCGCCTGGGCTCGTGCTGCCTGGGTACCGACGTCGGTGACGTTGCTCCTCATATACGGGGCGTTCTTCCATTATCTGGTGCTCGGCCTTCCAGGTATCGGCTACGGCAAACAAATGGAGCTCATTCCGATAGGGTGGCGCGATCTCGGCGCGCAGCTCACCGCCATCCAGGGCGAAATTCGCAAGACCGGCACTGAGCCGCTGGTTGTCGGCATGGATCGCTATATGCTCGCGAGTGAACTGGCGTTCTACGCGCCCGATCACGCGCGCTCGGTGAGCGGGACCTCGAGTGAGCATCTGTTCGGCAGTAATGGCCTGATGTACGAGCGGTGGTTCCCGCCCGGGCAGCAGGAGGGGCGGACGCTGCTCCTCGTCGGGTGGAGTCCCGAGGACGTCACGGGAGCGAAAATCGAAGCACGGGTAAAGCGGCTGGAGCCGCTCCAAGCAGGCGTGCTGACGCGCGACGGCAAAGCCATTCGCCGTTATTATTATCGCGTGGCCTACGGTTATAAGAACGTCTCCACGCCCGAATGACCTGACACCGGTTGCGCGGTTGTCGTCCATGCTCAAGCGAAATCTCCGCCACGACGCATCCCGATGCGCAGGGACGCTGTGCGTGTTGTTGGCCGGTTGCGGGCAGCCGCATTCCGCGCCGCCCGCCGCGGCGGCAGAGGAGAAAGTCGTCAATGTCTATAACTGGTACGACTACATCAAGCCGGAAGTGCTGCGGGAGTTCGAATCCCGGTACGGTATTGCCGTGCGCTATGACGTGTTCGATTCCAACAATACCCTGGAGACCCGGTTGCTGGCCGGGCATTCCGGCTACGACGTCGTGTTTCCCTCGGGAGCCTATCTGGCGAGCCTGATTCCGGCCGGCGTCTTCCGCTCGCTGGACAAGTCACAGCTGCCCCATCTTGCCAACATGGATGCCGCGATCATGCGGCGGCTCGCGTCCGTCGATCCCGGCAATGCACACGCCGTGGTCTACACGTGGGGGATCACCGGGTTCGCATACGACGCTGCGAAGATTCATGCACGGATGCCGGAGGCTCCGTTGGACAGCTGGTCGATGCTGTTCGACCCGAAGGTCGCCGCGCGCTTTGCCGATTGCGGCATCGGACTCTATGAATCGCCGAACATCATCGTTCCGAGCGTGCTCGCCTGGCTCGGAGAGCAGCCCAACAGCGAGGCTCCGCGCAGCCTGCAGCGCGCCCAGGACGCGCTCCTGGCAGTGCGCCCCTACATCCGCAAGATCAGTTCCGGTTCCCTGGTCGACGATCTCGCCTCCGGCGAGTTATGCCTCATCATCGCGAGCAATGGCGATGCGCTGCAGGCCCAGGAGCGCACCCGTATCGCCGGCAACGGCGAGCAAGTCCGTTACACCATTCCGCGTGAGGGTGCGGTCATGTGGTTCGATGTTGCGGCCATCCTGGCGGATGCGCCGCACCCCGGCAACGCGCACCGCTTTATCAACTTCCTGATGGATGCGGCGGTTGCAGCCGAAAACACCAACGCCATCCGCTTCCCCAACGGTAACCGGGCCTCGCAACGCGAGGTGCAAGCGGAGCTCACCAACGCCGCGATTTTTCCGGATGGGGATCTGGCGGCACGGCTCATTCCGGAGCGGCTCAAAAGCGAGCAGTACGTGCGCCTGCGCACGCGCGCCTGGACGCGCTTCCGGACCGGGAAATAGCCGGAACGTTAAGTGCGTCGCATTGCGCTGTTGGCGCGGCATGCCTGTCGGCCGGGCGATGTGGGGGCGCGGTTTGGGGGTGAGGAATTCGTGGTTCTGCTGCCGGATACGTCGCTCGAAGGGGCCAAAAGCCTGGCCGACCAGACGCTGTATATCGCCAAGCGGGCGGGCAGAGACCGGGTCGACGTCGCTGCGCCGCAAGCCGAGGCATGGCGGCCGGGGTCAGCCAAAAAGAAGCTGGGTGCCCGGATCGCGGCGTTCAAAATCCAGCGCCCCTGAGCCGCGGGGCGGGCAGTGCGGGCAAACAGCGGCGGGGGGCAGCAAGGTCACGCAGTCTTCCGGACCGCCAGCAGCGCGCGGTCGATCGGCAGGCGGCGCAGTCGGATTCCGGTCGCGGCGTAGATCGCATTTCCGACCGCCGGCGGCGCCGCCGTCGTTCCGGTTTCGCCGATACCACCGGGGGCTTCCCCACTCGCTATCAGATGCACCTCGATCTTCGGCGCCTCGTTGATGCGCAACATCCGGTAGTTTTGGAAATTGCTTTGCTGCACGCGGCCCTTGTCGATCGTGATTTCGCCAAACAGCGCAGCGGTCAGGCCAAAGATGAGGCCACCCTGCAGTTGAGCCAGCACCGTGTCCGGATTGACCACAATGCCCGTATCCACGGCCGAAACGATGCGCTGCACGTGGACGTCGCCGTTCTCGTCTACTTTGACCTCGGCGACGGTGGCGATGAAACTCCCGAACGCGGTCTGCGCGGCCACGCCGCGCCCCGTACGGGCGGGCAGGGGAGTTCCCCAGCCAGCCTTGCTGGCCACGAGGTCCAAGGCGGCCCGCAGCCGCGGCACCTTGCCGAGCATGTCGCGGCGGAAGGCCACCGGATCCTTGCCGGCTTTCTTCGCCAACTCGTCCAGGAAACTCTCGATGGCGAACACATTGTTGTTGGGTCCGACGCCGCGCCAGAAGCCAGTCGGCACCGCAGGGGGTTCGTCCCGTTGAAATTCGACCCGCAGGTTCGGGATGTCGTAGGGAATGTCCGCGGCGCTGTCGACCCCATCGATGTCGATGCCATTCTTGAAGGCCGGCGGTAGCCAGCGCGCGAGAATCGAAGAGCCGGTAATACGATGCGTCCAGCCGACTATCCGGCCGTCGGCCACGCTCGCGGCGAGCACATCCCGGTAAACGGGCCGGTAGATATCGTGTTGGATATCTTCCTCGCGGCTCCAGACCACTTTCACCGGCCCATCGACCGCCTTGGCGATCCGCACGGCCTTCTCGACCATGTCCGCCTCCAGCCGCCGGCCAAAACCGCCGCCGATAAGATGATTGTGCACAGTCACCTTGTCCAGGGGCAGCCCCGTCACCTGCGCGGCAGCCGCTTGCGCCCGCGTCAGCACCTGCGAACCGACCCAGACCTCGCACATGTCGGGCTTCACATGGACAGTGCAATTCAGCGGCTCCATCGGAGCGTGCGCCAGGAAGGGAAGCTCGTATGCGGAGTCGAGCCGCTCGCCGCTGCTCAGCGCTTTAGCTGCATCGCCGGCAGTCCTGGCAACGGCGCCGCTCTTCGCGCTCGCAGCCCGCAGCTGCCGCCACACCGTGTCCGATGTGACATGCGCGTTCGGGCCTTCGTCCCACGTGATATCGAGCGCAGCGAGTCCCTGTTTCGCGGCCCACATGTGGTCGCCGACCACGGCGACGAGATCATCGAGAACGACGATCTGACAGACGCCGGGAACCTGCTTCGCCTTACTGTCCTCAACGTGGCCGACCGTGCCTCCAAACACCGGGCAGATGGCCAGCGTAGCGAACTTCACGCCCGGCGGCATTGCGTCGATGCCGTACAGCGCCTGGCCATTCACCTTTTCGGGTGTGTCGAGCCGCTGCAGGGATTTGCCGATGATTTTGAAATGCGCGGGATCCTTGAGCGGCGGATCCTGCGGCGCAGAGAGGTGGCTGGCATCCTCGACCAGAGCGCCGTAGGCGAGGGACCGGCCGGTCGTCGCGTGTGTCACCGCGCCGTTGTCAGCATGGCAGGTGTTGGCATCCACTTTCCAGCGCCGTGCCGCTGCTTCAATCAGCATCGCCCGTGCCCCGGCCCCGGCTTTGCGCAGCGACGTCCAGAAGGCGCGAATCGAGTTCGAGTTGCCTGTCACCTGGATGCCGAAGAGCGGGTTGCCATAGAGCTTGTCGTTCGGCGGCGCCGCTTCCAGGGCGACCTGTTCCCATTTCGCGTCGAGCTCTTCCGCCAGAATCATGCTGACCGAGGTGTACACGCCCTGGCCCATCTCCACCTGCGGCATAGTCAACGTTACCGCGCCCTGCCGGTCGATGCGGATGAAGGCGTTGGGAACGAATGAGCTGCGAGCCTGCGCGGCAGCAGAGCCTGTTACGGGAATGTGGAAGCCCAGGAGTAGGGCAGTGCCCGCCGCAGTGCCCACTTTGAGGAATGCTCGACGCGAGGTCGTCATGGGAGTGCACTCGATGTTGCTTTGCATGATTTGCCTGCCGCGCTGCCAGTTATGCGGACCTGGCGGCCTTCTTGATGGCTTCGCGAATCCGCACATAGGTGCCGCAGCGGCAGATGTTACCCGCCATGGCGGCGTCAATATCGGCGTCGCTCGGATCGGGTTTCCCCGCTAGCAGGGCCGCCGCCGACATGATCTGTCCGGACTGGCAGTAACCGCACTGGATGACTTCGAGGTGCAGCCAAGCCTGCTGGACCTTGCGTCCCGGCGGTGTGGCGCCGATGCCCTCGATCGTCGTGATGGCACGCTCACCGATGGATCCTATCGGGACGACACAGGAGCGAACTGGCTTGCCGTCCACGTGAACGGTACACGCCCCGCATTGTGCAATACCGCAGCCAAACTTCGTGCCGGTGAGGCCCAGCAGATCCCGGAGCGCCCACAGGAGCGGCGTGTCATTGGCGGCCTCAACCGCTTTCACCTCACCGTTTACGTGCAGGTTGACCACAGGCAACTCCAGTGTTTGTTGCGTTTGCAGCGTATGCCACAGCGGTGGAATTTCATAGGACATTTCAGCAGCAGATTTCTGCCATGCGCCGTTCAGGATACGCGCAGTCTTCATTTGCGCCATCTCGTTGCGTTCGTTGCGCGTATATATGCCTATCTGCCTGGGCGGGTCTGCCCGGCCCAGGTAAGGTGCGCGGTGCTTGCACCGCGTGGCGGCGTGAATTTGTGTACCTTGGGAGAAACGCTCATGAGCACGATCACAACTCAAGACGGCACTCAGATCTATTACAAGGACTGGGGCAGCGGAGCCCCCCTGGTTTTCAGCCACGGCTGGCCCCTGTCCGCGGATGCCTTCGAGGACCAGATGTTCTTTCTGGCATCCCGCGGCTATCGCTGCATTGCCCACGATCGTCGCGGCCACGGCCGCTCGAGCCAGCCCTGGAACGGCAATGATCTGGACACTTATGCTGACGACCTTGCGACGCTCGTCGAGAAGCTCGACTTGCGCAAAGCGGTCCACATAGGCCACTCCACCGGCGGCGGCGAAGTGGCCCGGTACATCGGTCGCCACGGCACCTCGAGGGTGGCCAAGGCGGTCCTGATCGGCGCCATCCCGCCGCTCATGCTCAAGACGGCGGCCAATCCGGGCGGCCTGCCGCTCGAAGTCTTCGATCAGCTGCGCGCAGGCGTACTCGCCGACCGCGCGCAATTCTGGAAAGATCTCAGCATGCCGTTCTACGGCTACAACAGGCCGGGAGCCAAGGTGTCGGAAGGCGTGCGGGAGTCCTTCTGGCTGCAGTCGATGCTGGCGGGATTCCCGGCTTCCTACTTCTGTATCAAGGCCTTCTCGGAGACAGATCTCACGGAAGATCTCAAGAAATTCGACGTGCCGACTCTGGTGCTTCACGGCGATGACGATCAGATCGTGCCGATCGCGGACTCAGCCCTGCTCTCCTCCAAAATCATCAGGAACGCCGCGCTGAAGATCTACAAGGGCGCACCGCATGGCCTGTGCACGACACACAAGAACCAGGTGAACGAGGACCTGCTCGCCTTCGTCAGGGAGTGACTCGAGCGAGGCGTTATCGCGCGATCGCCAGCAGAGCGGCGCTCGAGTTCTGGATGACTGTGCGGGTGCGGAGGCCCACGATCCTCGGGTCGAAGGGCTTTGTCAGAATGACAAAGTCGTAGTCACGCGCTACCGCCCGCCAGTCCACCCGGCCCTGCGGCACATCCCCGTACCAGGTTTGCGGAGGGTCGTATGGCCGGTGCCGGTATCGGAAGTATTTCATCGGATTGCCGTTGTCACCCGCGAACACGTACGGACCCACTGCCGCCCGGTCCACGGTGACGAATCCGTCTACATGGAGGAAGGGCACGACCGCACCCTCCTGCCCGTGCGTAAACACGGGGAGTGCGCGGCCATGTAGCGGTATCGCTGCGACGACAGACCTGTACCCGGCAAGCCAGGCGCGATCGTTGATGAAGTGCCTCGCGAGGTATGCAAGATTGCCAACCGCCAACAGCGTGGCCAGAGCCACGGCCGCCGACGCGCGGCGGGTACGTCTGGAGGAATGCGAGCGCGGCAGAGCGAGACAGGCGAAGAGGAGGAACAGAGCGGCAAGCGGCAAGGGACGAGTGTCGACGTACCATGCCTCGGAATAGCCGATCGGCAGCACAAAATACATCACGAGGAAAGTCGCGGCGAGCGCCAGAAATTCCAGCACCAGCGGATTGCGCATGTCGCGCGGACGCGGGGCGCCGGTCATCAGCAACACGCAGGCGGCCAGCGCCAGTAACAGCAGCCCGTCGGTGCGCGGTGCGAAACGGAAGAACTCGCTTCCCAGGCGCGCCCATTTTCCGGCCCAGGTTCCCCAGAAATAAGACCCGATAACCAGATCGCCCGGCTCGCGGTAGCCATGGCCGACAGCGAAATGCCAGGCCAGAACTACGCCGAGAGGAATCAACAGCAGCGTCTCGGTCCGGGCAGTCGTCGTACGCCACCGAAGTCGCAAGGCTGCCGTCACGACCAGCGCGGCGCACAGAAACACGCTGGCCGCGAAGTGCATCAGATAAGCCAGCACGACCGCACCGATGTAGACGGCGAACAGCACATGCGACCATCTTCGGCGCAGCATTTCGACGAGCCCGAGCGTGGCGACCAGCATTGCCACGGCAACCCGGAAACTCAGGAAGCCCATGAGAAAGAACCAGTCGGTAGCGAGATAGAGGCTCACCAACAGCGCCAGGGCCCGCCGGTTCGGTCCGATCCCGCGTGCCCACAAATAAAAGACAGCGGCGCAGGGCAGTGACAGGAAAACGAACACGCTCCAGAACGCGCTCGCGCCCGTGGGGCCGAACAATCCGACGGCCGCTGTCAGCATGAGATCGCCCAGCAGATACGGCGCCGCGAGCCAGTGAAACTGGAAGACGTCGCCGAAGCGAGTGCCGCCATGAAAGAGCAAATCGCTCATGGCAACGGCGCGGGCGAGATGGCCGGGAAGATCCTGGATCGGCAGCGGCGAGAGCACGACAAACACTGCGCAGTAGGCGGCCAGCAGTGTCATTCCCAGTAACCAGGCTAGCCGCGTCAGTCCCCGCGCGCTCGCCGGGGTGGCCGCTTGCGAAAGTCCTGGGGAAAGATCGGCCTGAGTCGCGGCCAGTTCTTCGTGAAATTCGCGCATGCCCATCCCAGTCGCAACGTCGGCGGGGGTATTCCCCACCTGGGTCGTCCCAAGTTCGCCGCGAAGGCTCGGGTGCAGCAACTGGCGTACCCGCCGGCCGCCGGTGCGGGAGCGTCAGTTAGTCGGGTGGCAATTGGAAGCCGTCCTTAGCTGCAGCCAGAGGCGGCTGGCGGAGCGCGCAGACCAACAGCAGGTCGCGGCCAAGTTGACGAGACATTCAGCGGCCGGCGCTGTAGGCGCGATTCTTCCAACTGGCACCCCTGCCGAGCCAGTAGTTCAGGGCCGAGCCGAGGGTGGCGGCCATGTAGAACAGCGCAATCAGCGGCAGGGCGAGCGACCAGAGTCGGTTGCACCGATAACGCGCCAGTGTCGGCAGGTAACTGAGTGCCGCCAGCGAGAACGCTGCCAGACCTGACACAAAGCTCCAACCGTGGCCAAACACGACTGCCCCGAGCGGCACCAGCCAGACGAGCGTGAGACCGGCCAGCGTGAGGACCAGCAGCGACACCGAATACCGCAGCTGCGTGAACGCCGTTCGCGAAATCATCCGCCACAGATCCGCAAAGCGCGGATACGGCCGGATGGAGGTGGCGAGGCCGGAATGGCCAAGATATATCGGCGCACCCGCATGTTCACCCACGTCTCGCGCGGATGCCTTCACGGCCTGCGCCAGCGTCACATCGTCAATCAGGGCAGCCTTGATCGCCTCGATGCCGCCGATACGTTCGAGCGCCTCGCGGCGGATCAACACCGTGCCGCCCGCGGCCGCTGCTACCGTCGAGCGCGAATCATTCACTCTTGCAAACGGATAAAGCATCTGGAAGAAATAGACGAAGGCCGGCACCAGGGCGCGTTCGGCAACGCTCGTGCAGTTCAGACGCACCATCTCGCTTACCATTTCAGCTCGCGGCTGCATCAGCCGCGCGACCAGAGATGACAGGTGCCGCGGATCGTGCACGATGTCGGCGTCGGCAAACAACAATACCGGCGCGCTGCTGGCCGCGATGCCCTGACGCAGTGCCCATATTTTGCCGGACCAGCCCGCAGGTTTCGGCTGTCCCGAGATGATCCGCAGGTGGGGCGCGGTCCCGGCCAAGGCAGCCGTGCCGTCGGTGGAATCGTCATCCACGAGTGTTATGCGGTATTTTCCAGGGTAGTCCTGCGCAAGTAGTGAGGCGATCACCGGTCCTATGGTCGTCGCCTCGTCGCGCGCCGGGACGACGATGTCCACATCCGGCAACTCAGCCGGCACGGCCGGCGGCAATTCGGGCGCGGATACCCAGAATTTTCCGTGCGCAAAGACCAGATAGAGCCAGATCAGCAGCGATAGAAGCGCAACCATCCTCAGCGTCCGCGTGTCTCGAGTGCGAGAAGGAATACATCGGCCCGCCGGAGCGCGGCGGGCGGCGCACGCCAGTCGAATGGGAACTTCGGATATTTCATCGAGCGTACTCCCGCGGACCTGCCGAGGTCCCCCCGGCAGGACTCGCAGTGTAACCAACCGATTCAACCGCAACACGATCACTGCTACAGTACGGCCGCCATGTCGAACCCCATCGTTGCACGCCCGAAACCCTGCCTGGTTAAACTGAAAGCCGGCCGCACCTATTTGTGGTGCAGCTGCGGCCGCTCGGCGAACCAGCCCT
>JAQGOC010000338.1 GCA_028293805.1 Gammaproteobacteria bacterium | reverse complement strand
ATTCCGCATGCGTAGATGCCGGATGCAGAGCCGCGTCTTAGCCGAATTCTCCGAGCGGATTTTGGTGACGAGGAGACGCTCTTATGCGGCTGCAAGCAGACGCGTAACGGCCCGTTCTGCGACGGGGCCCATACGAATCTCCCCGAGGGCTCGCCGCTGGACGATCCGCTCAGCGCGGCGAACCGCGATATTCCGGTCGTCACGCAGAGAGATGGCGCCCGCGCACTGCTGAATGGCAGCTGCTACGTGGTCTCGTCGGAGCTGGCCCCGATGACGACTCGCGGCAGCCTGCGCTATGGCTATCTGGTGTCCGCTGAGCTCGGCTCGCTGTATCAGACCCAGCTGCTGATGGAGGTCACCGGCGAAGCCTCACCCGTGGTGACGCTTGGTTCTCGTGACGTCATTCTTTTCATCGGCTCGGGCGCGGGAACGGTCACGATCTCCGGCCGGGATTTCGAGGTGAACGCGACGGACGGCGTGTTCATCCGCCCCTCCGAAGCAATCCAACTCACGGCAGCCGATGGCCAGATTCTCAAGGTTTTCGTGCTGGCGTGCCCCCTGGGCGAGCTCGGGTGGCTCGAGCAGATGCCCGACAACTTCGAGGCGAGCTTCGGGGAGCGCGTCGTGTCGGTCGACCCGGCACAGCGTACCGCGATGGGCCCGAGATACTTCCAGATCCTCGTCGACAAGCGCATCGGCTCCAAGGTCATCACGCAGTTCATCGGCCACATTCCGCCGTCCAAGGCCGCGCCGCACCGGCATCTCTACGAAGAGGCGATCATCGTGCTCTCGGGAGAAGGCTACATGTGGACCGAAGATCGCAAGGCGCGCGTCACGGCGGGAGATGTGATTTTCCTGCCGCGCAAGCAGCTGCACTCGCTCGAGGCGACCTCCGCGGACGGCCTCGATGTCGTCGGAGTGATCTGCCCCGGCGACAATCCCAGCATCAACTACTACGACTGAACCGCCTCCGCCCTGCCCAGTCCGGGGCGTCGCGTGGCCTGCCTCGCGCCGGGAATATTCCCGTAACGCCCATTTGTTGCTTGGGCGCAACCAATTGACATCTAAACGATTGACATCTCATATGAAAAGTCATAGCTTCGCTCGATACCGCAAAATATAGGCCTAACGATGCCCTTTTCGCTCTCCAGGATGCCAACCGTGAAAAACGAGAAACTGTCCCGCAGTCGCGTACGAGTACCTCTATCGGTCTCGAGTGCCGTTGCAGCAACGTTGCTGATGAGTGCACTCGCTTCGCGGGCCTCCGCGGCGAACGCGCCGGCCGACGACAGCGTCGCCTTGGAAGAGATCACCGTCACCGCCAATAAGCTCAATGCCCAAAAGGTGCTGGACCTGCCGGAGGCGATCCAGGCGATTTCCGGCGATGCGCTGCAGCGTTCCGGCTCCGTCGGAATCATGGACATCGCGGGACAGATTCCCGGCCTCTCGATCCAGGATCTGGGCCCCGGCGACAAGAAATACGTCATCCGCGGCATCAACTCCACGGGCGCCGCGACCAGCGGCATCTATTACGGTGAGGCTGTGATCAGCGGCTCGAACGCCGATGATGGCGGCGGCTTCGAATCCGATGTCCGGCTATACGATCTGGACCGTGTCGAGGTGCTGCGCGGGCCCCAGGGCACGCTGTACGGCGCGAGCTCCATGAGCGGCACGATCCGCTTCATCCCAAAGACGCCCAATCTCAACGATCTCGACGGCTACCTGACGTTGGAGGGCTCGCAGACGTCCCATGCTAGCGGCAACTATAACGTCAATGGCGAGGTCAACCTGCCGATCGTCACGGGAGTGCTGGCCGTGCGGCTGGTCGGCTGGAAACTCTACGACAGCGGTTATATCAACCAGACCCGGGTGGGCGCGGGCATCACCGGGAAAAGCGTTGGTTTCCTGGAAGGCGTCAACGACGATAACGTGGGTGGCGGCCGGGCCTCGGTGCGCTATCAGCCGACCGAGAACCTCACCATCGATGCCAATTACACGTCGCAAACCGAGACCTCCGGGGGCTCGTCGCGCTATACGCCTGCCGGCGTCACGGCCTTCAATGGCGGACCCATCGCTCCGGTGCAGGGCTGTGACCTGTGCAACACCGACGTGACCCAGAGTCCCTGGAGCGACAATCTCAAGATCTTCGGCCTGACAGTTGCTTACGACACGGGCAGGGGCACGGTGACCGGCACGACCAATCAGTTCAACCGAACGACCAACTTCAATTTCGACTCGACGCCCATCCTGGTGTCGTTCAACGTTCCCGTGCCCGCCGAAACGCTCGAGCCCCGTACCCGCAAAGTCAACTCCAGCGAGCTGCGGTATGCGAGCGCCCTGGACTTCCCTGTCAACTTCGTGGTCGGTGGCTACCGCGAGCACGAAAAGCAGAATCTGGCCGTCGACGTCATTGCCACCAACGGTTTCGGGCTCCCGGCCGGTCCGTTCAGCAGCGCCAATGCCGACGACGCATTGAACTTCCCCGGTGTGGGCAACACCTTCTTCGGGCGCACGGACGAGCGCAGTACCACGCAACATGCGGGCTTTGGCGAGGCAACCTGGAAGATCACGCCTGCCTGGACCGCGGTGGCCGGCATACGCTATTTCACCGAGACGCTGGAGGGCGTGCAGACGCAGACCCATCCGTTCGGCGGCTTTCCGCCAGGGCCGACGCTGGTTCCCCTTCCCGACCCGACGGAGACCTTCAACAAGGTCACCTGGAAGGGCAACATCAGCTATAAGGTGAGCGACAGCCTGTTGGGCTACGGGACCGTTTCGACCGGTTTCCGCAGCGGCGGCCTGAACGCGGTGAGCCAGCCGTTCGAGCCGATCCCGGCGGCCTACGCCCCCGACTCGCTTACCAACTTCGAGGTGGGCGCCAAGGGCCGGCTGTTCGAGGGCGCGCTTGACTATCAGCTCGATGCGTATTTCATCCGCTGGAACAACATCCAGATTCAGCAGACCACCCCCGATGCCGCCTTCGTCTACCAGGGCAATGCCGGCGAAGCGAAGGTCAAGGGCGTGGAATTCGAGTTCCAGGCTCATCCGCTGCGGTACCTGACGGCCAGTTTCGCCGGTTCGTACCAGGACGCGTTCCTGGCGCAGGGCGCCACCGCCCAGCAGAAGGCACTGAACCCCACTCTCGGCGTCACGGGCGACAGCATTCCGAACGTGCCGAAGGTGCAATTCAATGTCGGCCTCGACTACGAACGGCCGATCGGCGGTGAGCTCACGGGCATCGTGGCCGTGGACGTCACTTATCGCGACGCGGTGAACGCCTACTTTGCTTCCAATCCCTTCAACATTCCGCTGGCGCCCTACACGCTGGTGAACCTGCGGGCCGGCGTGTCCGCCGGTCCGTGGCGCGTGATGGCTTTTGCCCGCAACCTGACTGACAAGCGGGCTCAGGTTTCGGCCATCAACTCCACGCAGGATCCGAGTGCGCTGCTGACCGTGCGGCCGCGCACGATCGGAATACAGCTGACTCGTACCTTCTGAGACGGAGCCTGATGATGAGCGCACGCAGAGCGGCCTACGCGGCGGGTCACGAGACTTTTCCCGCGGGAGCGCTGCGTGCGCAGTTCCCAGCTCTGCAGCGGGCCGGGACTTTCTTTTTTGCGGACAATGCCGCCGGCGCGCAAGTGCCTCAGATGGTGTTAGATGCCGTGAACCGGCATCTCCTCGATCACAACGTGCAGCGCGGGGGACGTTATCCGCAGAGCATGGCGGTCGACGCGACGGTTGCGCGCTCCCGGGCCAGTGTGGCTGCCTTCCTGAATGCGCGGCGTCCGGAGGAGATCGCGTTCGGCATGAACGCCACGTCCTTCATCCGCACTATCAGCCTCGCCGTCGGACAAACGCTCGACGCGCGCAATGAGATCGTAGTAACCGATCTCGACCACGCGGCGAACGTCGAAACCTGGCTGGCCCTGGAGAAGATGGGGGCGAAGTTCGTCTGGTGGAGGATGCGGCCGGACGGTTGCCTGCACACCGAAGACCTGAAGCCGCTATTGTCCTCGCGCACCCGTCTCGTGGCGTGCACGCTGACTTCCAATGCACTCGGCTCGATCGTGGATGTCCGGACGGCTGCGGATCTGGCGCACGCGGCAGGCGCCGAAATTTTCCTCGACAGCGTGCACTTCGGTCCGCACGGTCCGATCGATGTGCAGGCGTTCGATTGCGACTACCTGGTGTGCTCGGGCTACAAGATCTTCGCTCCGCACATGGGCTTCATGTGGGGCCGTTACGACCTGCTCATGAAGCTGCCGACATTCCGGGAGGATTTCATCCCGGACGAGCCGCCGGGGAAGATCGAGGCCGGCACGTTCATTTACGAGAACGTTGCGGGAATGGATGCCGCCGTGAACTATCTTGCGGGCGTCGGCCGCAATCTTGCGGGCATGAGCGGTACGCCGGATCCGGGCTCGCTTCGGGAAGATACGCGCTATGCCATGGAGGCCATCCAGGCCTATGAGCAGAAGCTGTCGCTCGAGCTCGCGCGCATCCTGCGGGAGTGCGGCGCAGAGGTTTACGGCATCGCCGATGATGCGCGCGTGGCGGAGCGTGTGCCGACGTTCTGCTTCAATCTGCCCGGCATTCTGCCGCGGGCGGTGACGGAGGCGGCGGCACGAGCGGATATTGGAATTCGTGACGGCCACATGTATGCGCCCAGGCTCATGAGGCGCCTGAACCTTCCGGTGGAAACGGGCGCCGTGCGTATCTCGCTCGTGCACTACAACACAATGGCCGAGATTCACCGCTTCGGCAACGTGCTCGCAGATCTGAGCAAGCGCGGTTAGGTGCGCCCCGCCGTACAATAAGCGCTGCTGAGCCGCGCCCCTTATGTCACGTGACCCTTGGCATCGAAGCGCATCCTGTTAGGATCGAGACGAAGAACAAAATAAGGCGCTCCGACTGCGAGGGAGCGGATGAAGGGGATATTCTGATGATCCGACGTTTCCGTTCGGGTCCTTCGGCATTGCTGAAGACCTCCATGGTGACTGTACTCCTGCTCGGCGCGGCGGCCGCCGGCGCCGAGCCGGCCGATGTTCGTTCCGAACCGGTGAGCCGGCCCGCTTCCGAGGCGGCGCCGGATAAGAGCCCGGACGGCTTTCACGATCTGATCTGCAAGCCGAATGGGACCGAGGATGGGTTCGACTGCGCTGACCAGCCGACGCCGGCCAGGATCGTGCCGATTCCTTCGCAGGCGCGTGGCCCGCGGCCGCAGGATCAGCCGATCATCGGCTGATCCCTTCGTCCAGGCGCGCCTGAAAACGGCGCGCTTTCATGCGGTTTCCGCAGATCTTCATATTGCACCAGCGGCGGGTGTGGTTCTTACTCGTGTCGAGAAAGAGCCAGCGGCAGGTCTCGGCTCCGCAAGTGCGCACCCGGCCCAGGTCCCGCGACGTCATGAGATCTGACGCCGCCTGCGCGAGCATCCACACCGGGAGCTCGGGCTCTGACTCGAAGCGGCCCCAGCGCCAGGCTATTCCCGGTCGCCCATTGGCGTTCTCGAGCGATGGCTCCCATTGCAGCTCCTGGTGTCGAGCCGCACCGAGGAAATGCCGCTCGAGAGCCCGAATATCTGGCGGAGGGGGAGGGCGTCGATCGACGCTCCCGTACAGCGCTGCCGCCGTCGCCTCGCGCAGTTCCCGTGCGGACTGCAAAGCTCGCGCTGCGGCGTCCTGATCAACGCTTTTTGCCAGTACCCGAACCTGCTGTGTGCCGAGCAGTTTGCTCTGTACCATGAACCGGAGCAGGTCACGGTAGTCCGCCAGCAATTCGAGCGGTCCATCGGCCCGGAACCGGTTGTCCAGTGAATTGACGAAGTCGAGCGCCGGATGCCCCGCGCACAGGTCGAAAGGCTTCGCGGTCTTGGGAGCGCCCGGCATGATCTATAACCCTCGAATGCCATTTTACAGGTTAAGGCGGCAATGCCTATACTAACCCCCTATGGAGATTTCAGAGGTTAGCCGCAGTGCGCCCCGGACCGGCCGCCGGCGCCTCGACGTGCGCCTGCTGCTGGCCTTCTTTGCCATCTACTTTCTGTGGGGCGCCACGTTTTTAGCCATCCGCATCGCCGTCCTGGAAATCCCGCCATTCTTTACGGCGGGTCTGCGCTTCTTCATTGCCGGGGCGCTGCTGTACAGCTTCATGAGGCTGCGCGGGCAGCCTGCTCCTTCAGCCATACAGTGGCGGGGCATCGCGATCATCGGGGTGTGCATGTTTGTCGTCACGTATGGAGCTCTGTTCTGGGCTGAACAATATGTGCCGTCCGGCATCACGTCGGTGATCGAAGCGACGCTGCCCCTCCTGACCATGACACTCGAGGTTTTTGTGTTTCGCCAGCAGCCGTTCCGCTGGCGGATGCTGGCCTCGGTGGCGCTGGGGTTCTGCGGCATAACCCTGCTGCTGCTGAAAAATGGCGACCAGGCGTTCGGCGTGTTTCCGTGCCTCGTCATCCTGGCGGGCGGCACGGCATGGTCGCTCGGCGCGGTACTCACGCGTTCCATGCCGCTTCCAAAATCTCTGCCCCTGACAGCCGGCGCGGAGATGATGCTGGGTGGCGCCATGCTGCTTGCGCTATCGCAAGCCACCGGCGAGCTGCACACTTTCCCCCACATCCCGTTGCGTGCCGGGTTGGCACTGTTGTATCTGATCGTCGGCGGCTCGCTGCTCGGCTTTACCGCATACGTCTGGCTGTTGGCGCGCATGCCGGCAACACGGGTCGCGAGCCACGCCTATGTCAACCCTTTGGTGGCTGTTGCCTTGGGCTACTTTGTGGCGGGAGAGGTGCTGACCGTGCGAACGATTCTCGCATCGGCCCTAGTGGTCGCGAGCGTTTTCCTCATCCTCAAGTCCCCGGCCGAGGCTCGCGCCTAGCCAGTCGACCGAAGATGTGCCGCGAGCCGATGCGGGACGGGTTACCGGGCCCGCGTGGCCCGGTTCCAAACGACGATCGCAAAATGACCCACCAGCAGGGCAACGGTCGCGAAGATCTCGATTGCAAGAATATCCATGAATCACGGTTCCTTTCAGTTGTCAGGGCGCGCATTTTACGTTGCGTCGGCCGCGACGGCTGGGTTCTTGCGATAGATCGCGCGCAGCCAATCGGAGGCATTGCAAATCGGAAAAAACACCCCACGGTGTTTGTTTCCGGCCGCTTGGCTCAGTCGTTTCCGGTCACCGCTTCGAGCTTGTTTCCGTCGGGATCGAGCACGAACGCACCGTAGTAGCTCGCACCGTATTGCGGCCGCAGGCCGGGAGCTCCGGCGTCGCGTCCACCCAGCTGAATGGCTATCTCGTAAAACGCATCGACCGTCGCGCGATCCGGTACGGCGAACGCGATGTGCACCCCGTTCCCGGGGGTGGCGGGGGCACCGTCGACCGGGGTTTCGAGGCTGAACACCAGCCGGTCGTTTCCGTAGTCGATCGATTCGTCGTCGGACTGGCGGATCCGCAGTCCGAGGAGTTTCATCAACGGGTCGTAGAATGCTTTGGACCGACCGACATTGTTAGTGCCGACAGACACGTGACTGATGCCGCTCATGTTGCCCGCTCCTTTGTACCAGGGGACGCCAGTGGATCACTCCTAAAGCGACGCTGCCTGCTTCGGTTCCATCTGCGGTATGATCGAGCGTGGGCTGAGCGGTAGAAGAAGTTACCCCGGGGCGGTCGCGCCCGATTGACAGAATGGTGGGAACGGAATCATATCTGCGTGGCATCGACGACAAGGGGAGATGTCATGGCCCACAAAGATCAGCCCAGCGCGACCTCCGACGCTCCGAACGTGAAGCTGCCCGGCACAGCGCTAAATGTCGCCCATGAGCATCCCGAACTCTGGAATGCCTTCCAGCAGCTGGGGGAGCAGGCGAGCAGTGCGGGACCGCTCGATGCGCGTACGCGCCGTCTGATTCACCTCGCGTTTGCGATTGCAACCGGCTCCGAAGGAGCCACGCATTCGCATGCACGCAGAGGCACGTCAGAGGGGCTCAGCGCGGAGGAGATCGATCACGTTGCTCTACTGGCCATCACCACCATGGGCTGGTCGCAAGCAATGAAGGGCCTGACGTGGGTGCGCGATGTGACGCATGCGAAACCGACTTCGCTGCCTTGCGAAGGCTGATCGCAGCTGTTTCTTCCGCAAAGCCAGCGCCTGATGCTGGAGCTCGAACGCCTTGACTGCGGTTGGCAGCGAAGAGACGGTCACAGTCCGCCGTCGTTGGAACGGGTCTGACGTGGCCCAGGCATCTGTCCAGGTGTTGTGGGACTTCCACTTCCGAAACGATGCCGGCGGGGTGTGCGGGGCCCTGCCGCGGGCATTTCTGTACGCACATGCCTGGTGCGACAAGCTCGCCAGCGGCGCGCTGGGTCACTTCTGCCGGGAAGGGCCGCCACCCCACGACCTCCTGGTCTGCATTTTACCCAACGATAATCCAGCACCGCTTTACGAGCGCCTGTGTGCAAAGGCTCGGCGCGGGTATTCGCGACACTAGAAGGAACCTTACCGACGCTGGCGCGTGTCGCCAAGCGAATCGCCGGCAATGGGACCCGATGCATGTGATCGGCTGTCCAGGCTAACGGCGCCGGCGCCGTAGACATAGAGGAGTAGCAGGCCGCCTGCCACAGCGATGTCGCTCATGAACAAGATCATTTGGTTCTGGTCGCCGAAGTTGTGATGGAAAATCAGCGCCGCGATCACTGAATACACGGCCAGGGCCAACGCGACCCAGCGGGTGAAAAATCCGATGATCAACGCGAGCGCACCGCCGATTTCGAGGATGATCACCAACGGCAACAGGATACCCGGTACGCCCATGCTCTGCATGTAGCTGTGGGTGGCAGCGTAGCCAGCGCCGAGCTTGCTGAACCCGGCTAGTAGAAACAGCTGCGCCAGCAGCACCCGCGCAATGACGGTGATCAAGTTGCTCATACGGCCTCCGGGAATAGTGTGCATCCGAATCGAATGATTCTCCCGCACCGCTACTGAGCCGGCATTGAGACGGATCTATCACGATCATCCTGGCGCTGCCGTATGAGGCCGTTGGCTTGCGCGAATACGTCTTGGAAGCGTTAGGCCTGGATACCGCCGCAAGGCCGGAACTGCCCCGCTATTACTTCCGCGTCGTATCCCCCGGCAGCTTCGCCGCCAATACATCGACTTTTTCGATGCGTGGCGGCTCTGAGAACAGCTCAGCTGCCTTTGCCATTAGCGCCGCGGCAACCTTGCCCGACAGGTGCGCCTCCCGACCCGCATCATCGGGGAATGCATCGAAGATGCCAAACGTCGAGGGGCCCAGGCGGATACCGAACCAGGCGATCGTCCCAGGTTCATCGCGCACCAGCGGCAGACCGCCGAGCAGAAACTGTTCTACGTCCTTCTCTTTACCGGGCTTGGCTTCCATCCGGACGAACAACGCTACCTTGACCATTGCCAACTCCTCTTCTCCCATCGGACCTGCGACAGGTGGACGATGTTGAGTCGGTTAGGGTCAGCACGTGGCGTGCCTTCGCGCAGGTTGCCACCGCGGCGCGCAATGGCCAAGAGAATCCCTCCGAGCCCCGGTAGTCGCGTGCTCGGCTCGAGCGGACACCGTGCCGCGCGGCGGCGATTTCCTGGATGCGGGGCTGCGCCGCTCCAGTCAACTCAGCGATGCTTCGCAGCTGAGCTTAGGGATCACACACGGGGCGGTGCTGCTGAGCACCGCCCCGTGCTGCACACGTTCTCCTATGCTGCTTTACCCGCGGCCAGGGCATGGACGTCCGAAGTTCGGAGCGTCTTTCCACCGATCGCCCAATCTCCGCTTTCGAATTCATTGATGCGTACCCAGGTTACGGGCCGCATATTTTCGCCTTCGACTTCAATCATGGCTTCCGTAACCCTAACGATCAGCTCTTTCTTCTGAGTCGCCGTGAAGACGTCTTTGATCACATCGATGGTAACGAGTGGCATGGTATCTCCTGATTGTTGAGCTCTCGGCTGTGGACCATTCCCGCGGCCGATGCGAACAAAGTCGCACACGTGACTCGCCAAACCTTGCAGGATTGCTGGAGAAATCATGAGGATTGTTTGAGGATTCCTGCGGCGTGAGCTAAGGTGTATTGATGATCTACGAGTTCGGCAATTTCAAGCTGGACATCGCCACGGCCGAGCTGCACGACGGCGGTGAAATCCGCGCACTCGAGCCCCAGGTTTTTGCGTTGCTCGTATTGCTCATCGAGAACCGCGAGCGTCTGGTCTCGAGAGACGAAATCATCGAAAAGGTTTGGGACCGCCGTATTGTCACCGACGCTGCGGTGGCCAGCCGGGTGAAATCGTTGCGGCAGGCTCTTGGTGATAATGGCAAATCGCAGCGAATCATCCGTACGATTCACGGGCAGGGCTATCGATTTGTCGCAAATGCAAAGGCGTTACGGGCGACTAGCGGAGCCTGGCCGGAGGATGCGACAGACACCGCCGTTGTCACGGCCGTCGAGCACTCAGACAGAGCCTCCAGGCCCTCTCTTGCAGTGCTTCCTTTCCGTCTCATCGGCGATGGCGGACGATACGCAGCGCTTGCCATTGTGCTACCTGATGAGCTGATTACCGAGCTGTCCCGTCTACGTTGGCTGTTCATTACCGCCCGGGCATCGTCGTTCCGTCTACGGGAATCAGACAGCGAATTTCGCGAAATCGGCAGGCTGCTGCGGGTGCGATACTGCCTTTGGGGAACGGTCGAGGTGTTGGATCGAAGGGTTGCAGTTTCGGTCGAGCTCGTGGACACCGCGGACGGAGGCATCGTATGGGCCAACCGGTTTTCCGGGCAAATCGACGATGTGCACGCGATTCGCGAGGACATCCGTTTGCGGGTCCTCAGGGAACTGGAAATTCAGATACCGATCCATGAAGCCGCACGCGCGCGACGCAGCGCGACCGAAAATCTAGATGCGTGGTCCGCCTACCACCTTGGCCTCCAGCACCTGTATCGCTTCAACCGTCTCGATAACGCCGCTGCCACTGCTTTATTCCACAGGGCGATCGTTCTCGATCCATGCTTCGCACGGGCTCACGCAGGCCTTTCGTTCATCCATTTCCAGACTGCATTCATGCGGTTCACGGATGACATTTCCGCAGAGATCGTGCAAGCACGGCGTTTTGCCGAGCGAGGAGTGGAGCTTGATCCACTGGATCCTTTCGTCAATTTCACGATGGGACGCACCTACTGGCTCGAAGGTGACTTGGACAGCAGCCTCGGCTGGCTCGATCGATCGACAATGATCAGCCCGCACTATGCTCAGGGAATCTATGCACGGGCGTGGACCGAAGCCCTTGCCATGAGAGCGCAGGAAGCGAGGGTACACATAGATCTCGCGATGCGCTTGAGCCCGCTGGATCCACTCCACTACGCGATGCTAGCGACGCGGGCATTCACACATATGGCCGTGGGTGAGGACGTTGAAGCGGCTGAATGGGCGGAGCGTGCCGCACGGTCGCCTGGATCTCATGTGCTGATTGCGATGATTGCGGCTGCGGCTCACGCGCTGAAGGGAGACGCAGTGCGGGGCAGCTTTTGGGCCCAGAACGTGCGTAAGAGAAACGTTGCGCTGACAAGTGCCGATTTCAATCGCGCATTTCCGATTAAGTCCGACTCTATGCGCACGCGCGTGCAATCGGTCCTAGGTAAGTTGGGATTCTGAGTGCGAGATGTAGGCTGGACCACGAGCGCCTTTATGCCGGGCGAGGCGTGAACGGTGAGGCGTAGTAGCTGGCGTAGGCGTCCTGCGTTGGCGCGTTACGAGGCGAGCGCAAACCCGCCCACCATCAGCCCAATTGCGGCGATCCAGCTGCCACACGCACGGATCGCAATACGCCGCCACGCGCGCGAGGGCGCGGTGTCCGACCCGCGGAAGGTGAGCGCCAGCGCGGTGATGAGTGTAATGAACGCGTAGCCGGACAGGGCCAGTCCAGCTCCGAATAGCACTCGGTCTGTGGCGGTACCAACCCCGCCCGCGTTCACAACACCGCGCATCAAAGCCAGCACGAGTCCGATCGCGAGCAACGCAGCGGCATTGATCCGCAGTCCCGCCGCCAGCAGCACGCCGAGTAGAACCATCATGCCGGCGTTCGTCAGCGGCGCTATCCAAGTGCTGCCAAATGAGAGTCCAACATTGAACCCGAGCAAAAGGCCCAGCGGAAGCACGAGCACGAGCCCCCGTCCGCGAGCCGCTCCCAGTGAGCCCGCCAGCAGCCCTAACGCAGTCCAGAGAACAATATCCTGGAGGTCGGTCAGCGGATGCAGGGCGCCGGCGTAGAAGTCGCCCAGACGAGAGGCGACGATGTGTGCATCGGCGGATTGCGCCGCAACTAGTAGCAACGGCGCAGCAAAGGCGCCGCGATTCAACCGTCGTCTCATGGCAATGCAGCCAGATTGCGTACGAGAAAATAGCAGCCCAGTACCGCTATCGACGCTCCCAGGCCCTGAATCAACCTCCCTCCAGCAGGCGAGCGGGACAAGGTCCCGATACTGATCCCGCACAAATGAAGGAGCCCCGTGGCCACGACGAAGCCAACGCCGTACGCGAGCGGGTTGGCTGATTTGGGAAGCTCGGCACCATGTGCGTGCCCGTGGAAAATCGCGAATACGCCCACGACGGCGGCCGCGGCCGCGAAGGGCAAGCGCAATCGAGCCGCAACGGCGCCACCCAGCACGAGCGCGGAGAGCGCAATCACCGCTTCGGGTATCGGCAGCGGAATGCCCAGCACACCGAGAACACCCCCGACAGCCATGACCAGGGGAAATGTGATCGGCAGGATCCAGATCGCCGGTGCGCCCAGCTGGGCACCCCAAAGCCCGACTGCGACCATGGCGGCCAGGTGATCGAGGCCGGTGAGCGGGTGCAGGAATCCGCTCGCCAGGCCCCCGGGCACCCCCTGTTGCTCATGTGCAAAGGCGGTCTCGGCGATCGCCAGGAAAGCGAGCAGAACCGTGGAGCGGGGCAGACGCGGATGTCGAGTCGCGGGGGCATTACGTGCTGTCACCGAACCGTTTTCCCTCAAGTGACACCCAATACCCGTATGAGGCGGCCAATGAACCAGAACATCGCCACAGAGCCGATCGCATAGGCCGGCAAAAGATCGCCCCAACGCGGCAACACGGCATTCAGGCGCCGATGCGCCCACATCAACGCCAGCACCAACAGTACAAAGGCGAGCTGTCCGACCTCAACGCCGACGTTGAAGAACAGCAGCGCGCCCGGGAGCAGACGCCGCTCGAGGCCAAGCCCCGCCAGCGCACTCGCGAACCCGATGCCGTGAACGAGCCCGAAAGCGCCGGCAACCGCCCACGGATAGCGGGCGGTCAGGCCCGCTGCGCCACGCTGCTGCTTCACGATCTCCACCCCTACGAAAACGATGCTCAGCGCGATGCAGGCATTGAGTGGCCGTTCGGGGATGCCGATCAGCCCGAATGCGGCCGCCGCGAGCGAGAGGCTGTGTCCGATGGTGAAGGCGGTGATCGTCTTGGCCAGCCGCCAGCCGGCCCGTACGATCCAAATCAGTCCCAGGACGAACAACAGATGGTCGGCCCCGAGCAGGATGTGATCGATCCCATAGTTCACATACGTTCTGGCGAGCTCAATCCACGTCTGCAGCGTCGGCGCGCCGGCCGCCAGGATCGAAACGACCGGGCTCGCAGTCGTGATCGTGTAACTGCGTGAAGCACCCGTCATGGGGATGACCTTGAGCAGCACGGCCGACATGTTCGCGCCGAGATTCGTGATCGTAATCGGCCCTACCAGGCCTTTGTCGCCGCAAATCAACTGCGGCATGCGCAGAAAGCAATGTGCCGGCACCCGGAGATCCACGTGCGAGGCGCCGATGGCAGGCTCCATGGTCCAGCGACCGATGAACGCACCGGGCCGCACCTCGCGAAGCTCGATGACGCCCAGTGAAGCTTCGTGCGCTCGCAGCTGCGGCGCAAACAGAGTTGCGGCAACGCAAAGCAGCGCCGTCAGCGCCAGCCGCCGCACTATCATTGTTCGTACCGCACCGTGTAGGAAGCTTTCAGTCGATTCACTGCCTCCCACGCTCGCTTGCGTGTCTCTTCGGTGTGCCAGATCCGCGCGGCCTCGTCCCGGACACTTGCAAAGCTTGCGGGCACTCCCGCGCGTCGCGAATCGAGGCGAACGACATGCCATCCGTCATTCGACTGAAGGACCGACCACTGTCCTAGCGGCAGAGCGAGGAGACCGTCACGGAAGCCTGCGCCGAATGCCGGCGCCAGGCTTGCAACCGGACGGGCCAGAACAGCGCGCGTCTGCTTCTGCAGGTCGCCGGACTCGTGCTGCGTCTGGATGTCTTCGAGTTGCCGCCGGGCCGTCGCTTCGTCGGTCGGGGGGGTCAGATAGAACCCAACGCGCTCCGGCTCGTCGAACCGGTCGTGATTGTTCGCAAACCAGGCGTGCAGCTGTTCCTGCGTCGGCTGGGGAACACTGATCTGGTCGAAGATCAGCAATTGCAGCTTGTAGGCGATGCGGTCCCGAATCATGTCGTCGCCCCGATCGACCGCGAGTGCCTTGCCCTCGCGGTACAGGATCTCACTCGCGACCCAGCTGTCGACGATCTTTTTGAGCTCCGCATCGGACGGGACGCGCGCCTTGTCTTCATCGAAGTTGTCGATAAACGACTGACGCAGCGCCTTCGTGACCGTGATCGTGCGCTCGTCCTTCACTGGCGGATGCAGCAGGACATCAGCGCCAAAGATGATCCCCCCCAGCACGGCGAAGTGCACCAGAGGCTCGCGCTTTGCGAGGTTCCACCAAGCTGAGGCAATCTGCCGCCACGAACGCCTGGCGCGATTGCCCTGTGCGGCGGGCCGCGGCGCAGAGGAGGAAAGGTCTGCAGCCGCAGATCGGAGGGGCAGGAAGTTCTCGGACATTGTTCGCGTTGACTTGCTCGTAAGCCGCCCGGCCGGCGGCGCTCTATTCTCGCGGGCGCATTGTCCCTGTTTCAGGGTGGCGTGTAACGAGGTCCTGCAGCGAAGTCACAGAATGTTCACAATACTTTCACGTGCGTCCTCAATCCTGTGCGCATTCGGCGCGGCCCTGCCCGCCTGCTTGCGTCAACCCTTCGAGGACCGTTCAACATGCGCATACGAGCCAAAGCTACAATACTGCTCACCGCAGCCTCCGCCTCCCTAGGACTGGTGGATGCCGCGACCGCCGGTGATCGGGGTCCGGAGCGAAACGATTCAAACCCGTACGTCGCCGGTGACATGCATAATCACAATACCTGCACGGACGGCTCCGTTTCCGCGGGTTATGCGATCGACCGCTCGGTCGGCAAGGGTACCGCAGCAGCCGGCGGCGAGAACTTCGACCTAGACTGGTTCACTCTGGGCAACCACGGCGGCTCGGGCAATCGGGACTGCCGCTTCAGCGACTCGAGCGCCAATATTCCCGGCGATCCCACCACGCAGTGGACGGCGACGCTCGGGCAGACCATCGATGGGATCACGATCACCAAGCTCGAGGGAACGCAGCCGGCGAACCCGACGAACATGTGGCGCTGGCAATCGGTGAAGGAGGTCGAATATCCGATCATCGTCGAGCGTGCCCGGCAGTATCGCAAGGTGTTGGTCGAAGGGCTCGAGTGGGTCGTTCCGGGACACGAGCATACTGACGTGGCGGTCATCGCCGGCCAGCATCCCCAGGCGGGCAACGGCGGCAACGCAGACAAGATGGCCGAGTTCGAATTCCGCTTCGATCGTGGGGACAACGATGCGATCGGCCCGGTTGACGTCAACAACGTGCCGGCGTGGACCGGCAAGGATAACGTCAACAACAACGGCACGGCGGGCCACCAGAAGGCGGTCGCGGGCATTCAATGGCTGCAGGCCAATTTCCCGCTGCAGTCCTATGCCATCCCGACTCACACAGAGCGGCAGGGGCCCTTCAACCCGACCGGCAGCAACGGGTACAACATCGAGCATTTTCGCGACTTCAACAATGCGGGACCGACCGTGGCGTTCGGTATCGAGTCGCCGGGCCATTTCGCGCAGGGTACGGTCAGCGGCGGCTCCGGCTCATATACGAAGACCTCAGTTGGGGGTGGTACGTACGGATTGCAGGGCGTCTACACCGCGAAGGTGGGTGGCCTGTGGGACGGACTCCTCGGCGAAGGCCGCAACTCCTTCGTCTTCGTGAGCTCGGATTGGCACAATCGGGGCGCCGGTGGCGCGCGGGACTCCTTCACCACGGGCGACTTCATCCCGGGTGAATACACGAAGCTGTATGTTCCCGGCCAGGAGCACTTCCGTGCGCAGGCGATCATTGACGGCATGCGCTCGGGCAACTCGTACTCCGTGAACGGTGACATCATTGGTCCGGATCTGGTCTTCCGCGCCAGAGGCGCTGGGAAGGCAGAGGACTGGAAGGGGATGGGCGAAACGCTGGTCGTGAGGCCGGGCGAGCGGATTACGGTCGAGATGCAGCTGACCGTGCCGGCCAAGAACAACAGTCCGTACAAGTTCAACAACCCGCTGCTGCTGCAGGATGGTATTCAGCAGGCGCTGGACGCGCCGTCGGTCGATCACGTGGATCTGATCATGGGTAAGGTGACCGGTGTCATTCAACCGGGTGCGTCGGGGTATGCCGTCCCGAATGCGGCTGGTGTTGCGGGTGCGGCGATCGTCTACAACCCCTCGACAGTGATTGCTCAGCAGGTCCTGGCCAAGGATATGAAGGCCACGCAGCAGAAGGATGGCTCGATTCGCCTCACGTTCCGGACCAGCTTCATCGCAGACAAGGCTCCGGCCTACCTGCGCGCTCGTGGCACCAACATTCCCCTGGCGACGCCCAATGTGACGGACAGCGCCGGCAACCCCCTCGTCGACGTCAACAACTCCCTGGTCGACTGCGCGGATCCGGCCTGCCCGGCGCACCTGGATACGGTCAAAGGCGTCAAGAAGGTGACGTACGACGTGCTCGCGTACTCGAATCTCTGGTTCTACGCGAACCCGATTTTCATCCGCCCGGAAGGCTCGCCGAAGCTGTTGGTCGAGAAGAATGCCGAGCTCGCGGCGCGACTGGCTGATGCCGCCGATGTCCATGATCGTGACGGCTACCTCAGCTCGAACCAAAAGTAGGAAAAGTGAGCGTGGGGGGCATAGGCCCCCCGTCGAATACTCCCGCTGGTGCAGCCGTGCTGCGCCGGCGGGTTTTCCTTTTTACGCACAGTGCCGATTCTTGCGAATGAACCCATTCCTATTGGCGTGCTGGCTTGGAATTGCCGGTGGGGGCGCCGTTGCTTGCACCGCTGTTACGGGACCACATAAAGGCCCACACGAAGCTGCGCATAACGACGAACCTACTCAAGCTTCGTGTGTTGCAGCCGTTGCCGCGGCTCGGAGGCTTGCAGAGCGATTGCCGGATGGCGACGGGTCTCGCTATTTCGCCGAGCGCGATCTGCAACAGGCGATGACAGAAGCGGGTAACGGCGAGTTCGATGACTGTCTGGAATGGGCGGAACAGGCAACGGTAGAGGTAAGGGAGCATCGCCACGCGCTGCGGTCGGGAGAAGCCCTCAAAGTGCGGCCGGCGGACGAATAGGTATGGACCAGGTAGAGTCGCTGTTTCCGATCCCCTTGTTGCGCTCACCGCGATTGCTCGATCCAGCTCTCATCGAGGCGGCGGTCGCCGCGATCCGGGGCGGCCAGGTCGAGCAGAATCTGCGCTCGGATCAGCTGTTTCACACTGAGATTGCGAGCCCGCGCGACAACCAGCTGTTTCGGCAGATGGCGGAGGTCGCCGGGCCGAAGCTCGTCGATTTCGGGGTCCTGCTGTTTGGCGAACGGCTGCGGTGGACCGTAAAGGAGATGTGGACCAACATGCTAGAGCCGGGCGGCAGCCAGGCACTGCATGCCCATGCGAACAGCTTCGTATCCGGAGTGTTCTACCTGACAGCATCGCACCCGGCCTGTAAGACAGTCTTTCTGCGGCCCCCCGGCGGGAGTGATTTCTCTTTCCGGCATCACACGCGCACGGCCGCGATGGGGCCCTTCAACGCCGGCAAGTACGTGCTGCCGCAGGCGGAACCGGGAGATCTCGTGCTATTTCCGAGCTATCTCTATCACGAAGTGCCCCGGAACCAGGGCGATCAGCGGATCACCGTTTCGTTCAATGCCATTCCCGACAGTCTGGACTGCTGGGGCTACCGGATTAATTTCACGCCGTAACCCGCGAAGCCATAGGCCTGCCGGTGAGCCCATCACCCGTTGCTATTCGCCGAATTGTTCGGAAAGAAGCCCGCGCGCTTCTTTGCGTGAGGGCGCGGCATTGTCGATCTCGTGCAACAAATACTCGGCTGCCGCTCGATTCGACGCCAGTAGCGCACGGGCCATGCCCATCAGGGGATTGTAGGCGGGGTCGAATTCCGGACTGATGCGGATCGCTTCCAGTAGGGCTGGAGCTGCCGCGTGGACCAGGGCAAGGCCGCGCGGCTCGCCTGTCAGGGCAGCGCCGGCTTCAAGAAACCGATCGCGTGCCTGCCAATACGCGGCCAGGCGCGTGGCCATGGTGTCCTGCCTCGAGTCGATAAATGCTCGGTCCGGATTCTGCAGCAGCTCGGCCGAGTCTGGCCGAAGTTCGCGTACCACGGTGAGGAGCAACGCAGACGGGGGTGCCGCCAATGCACGCACATTGCGCTGCGCATCGAGTGCCACGAACGGAAAGTCATCAGTATTACGTGGCGCCTGACCAGCAAACGCTGCAAGCGTACGTGACCCTCCCACATACTGACCAAGAACGTCCATTGGACCTTCGAATCCGATTGGACGCACGACAGCTCCGACAGCAGGGTCGCTGAGCCTTTCAGCGAGCTCGTGTAAGTCCAGGTGGCCGCCCTCTCTGCGGCCGATCAACGCAAGCATCGGCGTGCGCACGCTGAAGTGATTCAGCCAGGCCGAACCATCAGGATACACGTCCAGGAACCCGCGGATGATTGCACGCAGGGATGGCAGATCGAGCTGATACAACGGCAGCCACTGACAGAACAAGCCTGCGCGTGCCAACCTATTGCGCACGGCCAGAAAGTGTTCAGTCGTGTAAAGCGCACCGCTACCGTCAAGTGCCGGATGAAACAAGTCGGCAACGATCACGTCATATTGACTCGTATCGGCAGCCACGTAGCGCCGCGCGTCGGCGATGGTCACGGGCGGCAGTGAAACGGCATCCGATGCGGCCGAATCCGAAGCACTCGAAAACCACGGCAGCAACGCGACCACCTCGGGCGACAACTCCACGCCACGGACGATGGTCCGCGGCATTTGCGCAGCCCCGATGAGAGTTGCCCCCGTACCCACCCCCAGAAACAAAGCCCGATGCGGCTGCGGATGAAGCAGTAGCGGCAGCATCGCTTGCCGGTAGTCGGAGCGCATCGAAGTGGTTCCACCCATGCGGAAGTGGCCATTGACCTCGAGGTACCGTGCACCGGAGGCGTCACTGACGACGCTGGCGGTGACCATTGGCCCTTCACGTTTGGCAAGCAACTCGCCTCCGTTGGGTACCCGAATAAACGATGGAGGGGGACGAACTGCTAGAGTGAGCCCGGCGATGGCGGGAGCTGCGGCCCAGACGAGTGCGGCGCGACTGAGCGGGAGCAATAGTAAGTAGCCGAGTGCGACGGCGAGGAGGGCAGTCCAGGCTCCGAATGTCGGAATGAGGATTTGAGCAGCCAGCAGTGGCGCTAACGCGGCGCCCAGGCTGTTGATGCCAACTGCGCGTCCAATGGATCCTCGTTGGTCACGCACACATTGAGCGAGGTAGCCAAACAGCGCCCCCATCGCCGCGGAGGGCAACAGGAACAAGGAAAGTGCGACAACCAACTCTCCCGCAACCCCCAAGTCGAGCGCCGCGGCGGCGATGCTGGATATGAATTGCGCAACGGCGGCCGTGGCGAGACACGCGAGCGCCGTGATTGACACAAGGCAGCTCAGGGTCGAGTTGCGGACTTTGCGGCCGGCCTTCTGCCACAGAACGCCTCCCAATGCAGTGCCGAGCAAGTACGCCGCCAGGAGCCCCGCGAACGTGTAGATCGTGTCCTGCATCGTCTGCGCCGCGAGGCGCACGACGAGGACTTCAAAGGAGATGCCAAGCAGGCCGGCAAAGAACAGAGTGAGGGTCAGCCGCGGTTCACCTCCAGATCGCGGTCGGAGGCCGTCGACAGCACCTGGCAGTGCCGCTGCGTTTGTCTCCCGCGGATCTGGCACTCTCGCGGCCGCGGATCTCAGCATCAGCGCACCGGCAGCGCACGTGAAGTTGACCCCAGCAAGACAAAGGAGAGTGCCCGACAATCCGAAAGCGTGGAACAGGACAAACGCGGTGATCAATGTTCCGGCAACTGCGCCGGCCGTGTTGGCACCGTACACGCCCGCACTCACGCGCCCGTTGTCTCCCGCAGCGGCCGTCATTCTCTCCAGCGCGGCAAGTGTTCCCCCCATTGCCGTCGTCGCCGGCAGCAGAATCACCGCCGGCAATGCGAAGCTCACCGTCCAATGCAGAGTTGGCGTGGGCTGCGCGCCGAGCAGCGGCGCCATGATCCGGCTTGCGGCCGGCAGCAACCAAATGCTGACGACGCCCCAGATGCCGATCACTGTTTCCAATACGGCATAGGCAATCTGTGGCGAGCGCACGCGGCGAATAGGCTCGTCGAGAAGGAATGCTCCGAGTGACAGACCCGCGAAGAGACCTGCGACGGCGCCCAACACCGCCATCATTTCGCTCCCAAGTGCGGTGCTCAGCAGGCGCGTCCACACCATCTCGTACCCGAGCCCCGCGAAGCCGGACGCCGCGACGATCCAAATCAGCATTCTGCCGGCGGTAGACTGCCGGCGCACTGGCGGCCGTCCGGAAGCATTCGCCTGAGCGGCGCCCGCCGTTGAGGCGGACGTGCCTGCGGCCTTAATGGCAGGCTTCGGAGAAGCCGCAAACAAACTATCGCCCGAGACTGCGTGCAGGCTTTCCGGATTGGACGCCACTATTGCGCTCTCTGATGTACAAAAAGGGTGAGCGAGAGCATGTAGGCGCAGACATGACGACTTGATGACAGCGGTACTGCCTGGTTCGCCGACTGACCTGCCGCAACCTCGCTTGCCCCGGCGCAGGCGCTCGACCGCCAGTGGACAATCGACACGTACGGACCCCGCGATGACCGATATCAACCGGAGCTGGCGCCCCCGCCAAAGGAGGCTGCCCGCGCCAAAGGTTCAGAGGCGATAGCTCCCTACCGATTCGCCTTGACACACCCCCGTAGGCCGTATTTAAAGTCCCTAGTTAATAAACCAGTAGGTTTAATCTGTGACCGACCCACTCAGCTCCAAATTTGCGGCCCTGGCGGACCCCACCAGACGCGCGATGCTCGCCCGTCTTGCGCTTGGGGAGACGACCCTGAGCGATCTTGCCAAGCCATTCGAGATGTCGATACCCGCGGTTGCCAAGCATCTTGCGGTGCTGGAACGTGCTGGCCTCGTCAAACGCGGTCGTCGTGCGCAGTCGCGGCCCGCGAGCCTTCAGGTCACTGAGCTGGCTGAAATGACCAACTGGATTGAGCGATGCCGCGTCCATTGGGAAGGGAGCTTCGACCGATTGGCGAACTACCTGGACGCACCCGAGGGCGGTGGATCGGGCAATGGCTGACACTCCTGACAGCTCCGCATATGGCGGCTCGCTCTCCGCGAAAAGTGGCGGCTCGAACTCGTTGCAGATTACCCGCACTTTTTTCGCTTCGCGTCAACGCGTATGGCTTGCCTGGACACAGCCGGACGCCATTTTGCGGTGGCTTGGGCCTCCCGACTGGCCGGCCGTTGAAGTAACAGCGGACGTACGCGTGGGCGGTGCTTGGCGCGCGTGCCTCCGCTCTAAGAGCGACGATCGAGTGCTCTGGCAGTCTGGCCGTTATCTCATCCTCGAGCCTCCAGAGCGCCTGGAGTTCACCTTCGCATGGGAGGGCTCGAGTCATGAGGACGGTCCGGGCGTGGAAACGCGCGTCACGGTCATTTTGGAGCCCACGGCTGCCGGCGGCACGCTGATGCGATTCTCGCAAACCGGCCTCGTTTCCCGAGAGAGCGCCTCCGGCCACTCGAAAGGCTGGGAGAGCACGTTCGAACGTCTCGATCAGCTACTGCAACAACAAGACGGATAGTGAAGGAGTAAACATGACTGATACCCAACCTGCTGCCCCGGTCAAGGGCGGTGTAGTGGCCTACCTGAGCGTCGATGGTGTCCTGAAGGCAGTCGAGTTCTACAAGAGAGCATTTGGTGCCGAGCTGGCTGCCATGCACCCGCCCGATGAGAAGGGCCGCACCATGCACGCCCATCTCTACATCAACGGGAGTTCAGTCATGCTCAGCGACTTCTATCCCGAACATGGTCATCCAAAGGTCGAGCCGCAGGGCTTCTCTATCGTGATACTCACGCAGAACATCGATGCCGATTACCAGCGCGCCGTCGATGCCGGCGCCAAGGCCACCATGCCGCCGGCGGAGATGTTCTGGGGTGACCGTTACGGGCAGCTCAAGGATCCGTTCGGAGTGACCTGGGCCATGAATCAGGGCAAAGGCTGAAGGTACGGAAAATGTCCAAGCGTGATTTCAAGACATACGCCGGCCGCGCGCTGACGATGCTGTCGGTTCTGTTTCTTCTGATGGACGCAGGAATGAAGGTAGCCGGCGCGCGCGTCTCGGTTGACGCGACAGTTGCACTTGGCTTCGAGGCAGCCCACGCCCGTGTTATGGGCACGATCCTGCTTGTCGCAACGCTGCTCTATGCGTTCCCTCGGACGTCGATCTTGGGCGCGATACTCATAACCGGATATCTCGGCGGAGCGGTTGCCGTGCACCTGCAGCACCACAACCCTCTCGCATCGCATGTCCTTTCTGGAGTGTATGTGGGTCTATTCGTGTGGGGTGGCCTCTATTTGCGCTCGCTCGTTCCAATCGTGTGCGTTCCGGCCACCGGGCCGCGGGCAGTGTTAGTATCCTGAAGTGACCCCTATCGGTGCGCACAGTGGTCATGAGTGCAATGATGCAGATGAAGAAAGTTGACATCAGGGCATTGCAGGACGCCGCGCACCGGGTCCGTGCATAAGAATTGCCCACAACGGGCGGAAAACCCGCAATAGGGAGGGAAGCCCTGAGTGATCGCGAACAGCGGATCGCCGATTTTTCGTTGATGCCGCGTTCGCAGTAGAGCGCCTTCGGCGCATCACTACTCGCCACGGACTCAGCCGTGGCGGTTGCCGGCGCGATGCTGATGCCGGTCGTACATGATGCTCGCCTTCAGAGTGTGAGGCTCTACAAGCCAAATACGCGCCGGGATGTCTCCCGAGGATGCGCTGCCGCAGAGCTCCCATGCCCGCGACCGTCGAAATGACTTGGATCAAGGCAAATTTGCGCTGCCGCCGTAAAGTCTCATGCGATGAGCATGACTGGACTGAGCGTGTTCGACACCACGCTGCACAAGACCAACCAGTGGCTGAACGATCTGATGCAGCTGCTTGATTGGACCGACAAGAACAAGGCTTACCTGGCCCTGCGCGTGACGCTGCACGCCTTGCGCGATCGCCTCACCATCGACGAAGTGGCTCAGCTCGCCGCGCAGCTGCCGATGCTGGTGCGCGGGTTTTACTACGAAGGCTGGGATCCGACGGGCAAGCCGGAGAAGGAACGGAGCGAGGAAGAATTCCTCGCTCACATTGCGCGTCATTTCCAAAATGACGAGGCTGTCGATCCAGAACAGGTCGCACGTGCCGTGTTCACGGTTCTAGCGAAACACGTCTCCGAGGGAGAAGTGGAGGACGTGCTGCAAGTATTGCCGAAAACCTTGCGGCGTCTGTGGCCGCCACCCGCGCCGCCGCCTGCATGAGAGGCCGAACCTCACGTGGGGTCCTACACGAAGAACCCAATGGCTCCTTTTGGATATCCCGCCGGCGTTCGTCTTGGCCAAACTCGCGCATCACCCGGCTGTGCATCGCGAGCTTGAACGTGGCCCCCGGTGCCACGCGGCAAAGAAATTCCGATCGGGTGCAGTGATTTCCTTTCAGATCGTATCGAAGTCGCGCGGTGCGTCCGCGATGGAAGTCATCGCCCGATCCTCGGCGTTGCAGGATACGTCATAAGTCTGGGCGATCACCGTCTCGACCGAGCTCGTCCAGCGCCGCGTAAGAAGCTGTGAGGGGCGAGTCATCATCGTGATCCCCATGCAAGACCCGACGGGTGCATCGCATGCCAAGACGTTATCTGCTGATAGGGACCGACGTGGGCCCTGAGCTGCTTCCGTCTTTCGAGCGCCTCGACGCGCGCGTGCACTGACCTGACGGAGAAAACGCCATAGGCCGTCCACACTATCGGGGAAAAAGTGTGCGGACGATTTCAGCGCGCACGCGCAATGTTTCAACTGAAACGGCCGCAGCCGCCTCTATGTTCGGCCTCTTCGATATTGGTGCGCGTTAAGCTGAGATCGAAAGAGCGCACTACAACGCCCTGTGCGGAGAAATTGAGCGAATCACCGGTCTTTTGCAACGACCGGCACTCCGCGTTCAGGCGATGTCGTCCAGCATGGGATGTTGGCGTTGAATCCCACAGAGGAAAGTGTTGCCGTGCTTTTCGGCGCATGCGCCGGAGGAAAATCTCCGGAGGTCCATTGCGCCCGCGCTGCGGCTCACGGCACGCGAAATGCGTTCCCTTGTAAGCTAATATGAACATCATGTGAAGAAACGTCTCGCTGCAGAACTTCGCACCGCACGGCCAATCGTACGATGTACACGGAGCCTGGAGGTAATGAGTCATGCGGCGCGCGAATGATCTGACCGGATTTGCTATCGTTTTCATTGTCACGCTTCCTAGTCTGCTCACCGGATGTATGCAGGGTGACCTGCCGTCAGATTCAGGCAGGCAAGCTGCCGCGTTCGGCAACACAGATGTTGCGCACAACGACATTCCAGAAGTCGTCGTCACCGCACGGCGGCCCCGGCCAATGACGATCGTGTTGTCATCGCGTGACGCGAGGTCGGCGCCTCATTGAGCCGGATGTTGGGGGTACGATGTCACGCTAGCGTCGCGCCTCAATATTGGCCTGACGCCAGGAGATCGCCGCGACCGACTTGAGTGTGGGGGATCAGTAGTCACGCGGTGATGCGTATGGACCACTCGCCGTCTATGTGCGATCAGGCCTTCGTAGGCTGAAATCGTCGTACACCCGAGTTCAAAAGGATGAATATGAGTTTTCGAAACGATAATCACTCGCGCACCCGCGGCTCGATCTGCAAGGATATCCGCGGCAGCCTCGTCAAATACCAGGCATTCCTTTACATTCACGCCAAACTTCCGGGCGGCGAGTTCGTGGCATTGCGGATGAGGCTTTCCGATGACCACATCCAATGTCATCAGCAGCGGGAAACCCGGAATGCGTGCGGCCTGCAGGCGAACCGCGGTCAGAGCAAGGAGAGCGGAAGTCGCCAAAGCCCAAGAGTTCGCCCCCAGCGAGCGTAGCGATCCGGTAGTGCAGAACGTTTCCGGTAAATGAGGCTCCGGTGCTCACGATGGCCGACAGATGATGCGCTGAAAGGCGGCTTTGTGCGCAGGTCTTGAGCCGGGCATCGAAATATTTCCCGAGCTTTCCATTGGGACGTAAAACCCCTAGCAGGTCACCACTCCCCCGCGATCGCTTCGGAGGAACCGGATAAGGGCCTTGGTGCACGTGAGCCCGCGAGAGTCCCGTGGCCAGCCGGGAACGCGCGCTCCGCATATCTGGATCGAGCGGGATAGCGAGCGCATCTCCACAATCGAGCTGTACGGGCGACGTTTTGTGTTGTTAGGAGGTCCTGAGGCACAGGAGTGGTGCCGTTACGCTGAGCTCGCATCAGGGCAGGGATCTCCGCGGCCGCCACTGTGACCAGCCGCGTCGATCGGTTGACTGGCGTTTTTTGCTCCGTTGCGAAGCCACTTGGCGTCCAGATAATAAAACAGTCTCTTTCAAATACTGAAACAGAGCCGACCCGAGTTCCGGCTGCTTACGCTCTCTAGCACGCTGAATCGGATGATGGCGGCACCGACTGAAAAATAATCCGTGCAAACTCATATTGAAGAAAGACTTCATTCCGCCCAACATTTCCTCCCGTTGAATGCGCGTGCTCTGCGCGCGCAGCCAGGAGGTTCAGATGATCAAGAAGATTCTCGTGCCCACCAGCGGAGGCCAAAGTGACCACAAGGTGTTTGCAACCGCTCTGTCGGTCGCGCGGCCGCTTGGCGCGCATCTCGAGTTCTATCACGTGCGGCTTTCAGATTGCGAAGCCGCGGTACGTACGCCACACGTCGAGTTCTGCAGAGGTGCCGCGATGACAGACGCCCTCAAACACCTCCGTCGACGTGAAGCAGCGCTTTCTTTCGCTGCCATCGAGCACTTCCAGGCATTTTGTGAGGCGAACGAAATTCCGATTATCGCCAAGCCCGCATCGCTTGGTAACGGCGCAATGTCGGCCCATTTCGAGCAAGAGACGGACGTCGCTGAAGCGCGCTTGATCTCGCATGCACGACATAGTGACCTGATAGTGCTGGGCCGGCCAAGCGGCGCCGGTGTTCTGCCGCTGAACCTGATCGAGATGTTGCTGCTCCGCGCCGGCCGCCCGGTGATCATCGCTCCGGATGGGCCTCCACACAGCCTTGAGCACACGGTGGTGGTCGGGTGGCGGGAGACGGCTGAAGCGGCTCGCTCGCTCGGGAGCGCGATTCCGCTGCTCAAAGGGGCAGAAAGAGTCGTTCTGGTGAGCGTCGCTGATTTTCAGGAGCAGGAGCTTCCGGCGCTCGAGGAAGTTAAGTGTCAGCTGGCTTGGCACGGCGTAAACGCTGAAACCTGCATCAGGTCGGGTAAGCCCAAGTCGGCGTGCGATCAACTGCTACAAACCGTTGATGAGTTCCGTGCCAATTTGCTCGTCGTGGGCGGTTTCGGGCGCGGGCCGGTCCGCGAAGCACTTTTCGGCGGAGTGACTCACTCCATCATCGAGCACGCCGACTGCGCCGTGTTCGTCATGCACTGAGTGGGATCGTATCGATGGGGTGCCGGCGTTTGCCACCAATCAGCGCTCCGACTACCCACCGTAACGCAGCTGCTGTTCACCTTGAACCGGCGGCGGTGGCGGATGCATTCACAGCAATGTGGCTTTCTGCGGCAAGGACCTCTCTTTCGCGGTATCGGTCGGCGAGAAATTCGACTAATGCACGAACCTTGTTGGGTGGTACGCCACTACGCGCAAATACGGCATACACCGGAGTGCGCGGGGCCTCGAACTCAGTGAGAACGCGTTGTAACCGCCCGTCCTGCAGGGGTTCCCGAATCAGCCACGTCGGCAGCACGGCAAGTCCGGCACCGGCCAGCACGGCATCCAGGAGTGCTTCCTGATTGTTGGTACGCATACGACCGCGGACTTTGATGGTGACTGTACGGCCTTGATCGCTGAAGTTCCATTCGTCCGCTCGCAGGTAGTGAGTGAAATGCATGCAATTGTGGCGCAGGAGATCGCGGGGATGGATTGGTTTCGACTCTCTTTCGAAATACTCGCGGGACCCGACCACCGCCCTCTGGACATAACCAAGACGGCGAGCGGTTAGCCCTTGGCCGCGTAGTGTCGCTACCCGAATCGCGACATCGAGCCGCTGTTCAGCCAGGTGCTCGCATTGATCCGTAAGAGACAAATAGACCGACAGTCTGGGGTAACGCTCCAGGAACTCGGCAATTGACGGCGCGACATGGTGGTGACCGAATGTCACCGGCGCCGTCACGCGAAGCTCACCCGCCGGGACCTGCGTGTGACTCTGCACAGCCGTGTCCGCATCGCGAAGTTCGGCCAGGATGCGCTGACAGCGGCGGTAGTACAGGCGGCCCCCGTCCGTTTCGGCCAAGCCGCGGGTGCTGCGCGCAATCAGTCGTACCCCAAGCTCACGCTCTAGCGTGCCGAGAATGCGGCTGACCGAGGGTAGGGACATTCCGAGAGCCGCTGCCGCTGTCGAGAGACTGCGCTTCTCGACGACGGTAACGAACACCTGCATGGCCTGTATCCGATCCATGAATGCGGAGTCTCGATTTTGGAATTCGAAATAATGGTAGTCGGGACGAGCTCCGACATCCAGCAATTAGGCGCATTCTAAGGGCATTCGCCGGAGGACCTATCTGCAGGACCCCGCACGACAAGTAGTGGCGTGAAAAGAGCCACTTTCGAAAACTGAAAGAATGGCCCGATTGCTGGAACTGCTGACGACGCAGCTCCGCTTCATTGATCTGCCGTCCGGCATAACCCCAACCCTGATATCCATGCAAGCTGCTCAGCAATTGCGGGGCGGTCACCGCTTCATTGCGCCAATACACGGCTCCGCCCCACTGCAGTGGCAGGGGATGCCTTGCTCTACATATTGGCCAGCCTGCAGGATCCCCATTCCGCCGTAGTGGCGTTCGCTCGCGAATATCTCGATCGGTGGTTCGCTCGCTTCGACCAAACCAGTGGCATTACGTTCTGGCAAGTGTCTACACACCGATCGAGATTTCGGCTGACGAGGGCGACGGATGGCTCGTTTCCGGCGCGGGCGTGCATTTCCAACCTGAGATCGGCGTGACAGACCTGAAGCAAGGTTACAGAGTACGCGGCCCCAGGTTTCGTCGCCCTACGAACGCACCTTCGGCTTGATGTTCGCGTTCAGCCTGAACAGATTCATGGGGTCGTATTTGTTCTTCAGCTGCACCAGGCGCGGATAGTTGTCTCCGTAAGTCGCACGCAGGCGCTTTTCATCGGCCGATGGCTCGGTATTGACGTAATAACCTTCGGTAAAGGGTTCGAACGCTGTCCAGAGCGCGCGCCCGTCCTTCAGATTTTGCTGCTCCTGCGATCGATCGGTCCAGGCTCCCTCCAGAATCACCTCATATTGTGCGAGGCGGTTCCAATACGCCGTTGCCTCAGGGCGCACGCGCGCCATGGCACCTCCGAGCTGACCGATTCCCAGCTCGCCAACCCACGGCGGCGCGGCCTCGAAGCGCTGTATGGAGACATCGATCAGATTGTCAGGCAGCTTGCGCAGAAAGCCTGACTTCACATACACATTCAACCCAGGCGGCAGCGGTGCAGGGCTGGCCCCACTGAGGCCCAACTGCGCGGCGATGTAGGTTTTCGCGGAGACGTCATCAAATAGCGGCTTACCCAACTTCCCTAGCGGCGCCAGCAGCCGCTCACCCTCACTGACGACGCCGCAATACACTGCCTCGAATGCAATGTACCGTCCGGCCGGAACCCCCGGAGCACTTGCGGTCAGCGACGCCGAGAGCGTCATCTCGTCCGGCGCTCCGTCACAGAATTCCCGCAGCGCCTGGAGAATGCTCCGCGCCTGACTCAACGGATACACTCTGTTGCCGGCGAATATCTTCGGCCCCAGCGGGTGCAGCCGGTACTCGAACGTCGTGACGACGCCAAAGTTTCCGCCACCACCGCGGATTGCCCAGAAC
>JAQGOC010000333.1 GCA_028293805.1 Gammaproteobacteria bacterium | reverse complement strand
GTTCGAGCAACGCGCGCCAGGCTTCGAACACCGTAGCCACGGAGATCTGGTCCAGGCGTGTCGACGCCGGTGGACCACCGATGCCCAGGACCGCAGACCCGGAAGAGCTCCGCGGCAGCCACTCCGCCTTCGAATGGCCCCCGAACAGGACGACGAGCGGCAGCCCCAGCGCCGCGGCCGCATGGGCCGGCCCGGTGTCTACGGAGATCATGCTATGAGCCACTTGGCAGAGCGCGAGCAGCCGTTCCAATGGAAGCTCGGCCGTGAACACCGACGGCAGTTTCGCGGCCGTATGGATCCAACCGAGCAGCACGGTTTCGCGGGGCGCGCCACATAACACGATGACGGCATCCGGCATGAGTGCGTGGATTTCATGCAGCAGAGCGGCCCACCGTTCGACCGGCCACGCCTTATCATCGAGAGGGGAGACACGCAGCTTGCTGCCGCGCATCGTGCGGCGATTACCCGGCTGCACCAGTATGATCGGCCGCTTCGACCAGCCCTGCGAAGCAATCCAGGCATCACAGTCCGCGCGGGCCGTGGCGGACACCTCGAGTCGCGGCGCGCAAAGTGGACTCGCCGCCGGCCAGGGATAATCGGTCTCGCGCAGCGCCGGCGGCGTCAGCCGTCCGAAACTGACCAATTTATCGACCCAATGCCGCTCGCGACAACTCGGTTCAGCGGTGATGAACAGGCAGCGTGCGGGGTCGGTGCCGCTCAGACTCAACAGGCGGCGGATTCTCGCGAGTTTGCGCGGATCGGTTTCACAGACGTAGACCGGATCGAATCGCTGCCGCCGCAGCGCCCAGAGCGCGCGCCACCACGCCGCATCGAAAAGAAATGGCGTATAGCGCCGCAAGCAGTGGATTCGCGCGACATCCCGGTGGGTCCCGTAAAGGGCCGCGATCCAGGAGCCCGCCCCGATCAATCGGCAGGGGCCTGCGTAGCGCCGGTGAAGAATGTCGAGCAGCGCGCTCAGAAGAATCATATCGCCGACCCGGCCGAACCAGATGACGATGGGTTGCCGGGCCGGCGCTGACAGGCTGGATGACATCCACGCAAGCTTACGGTGGTTGTGAGCGGCTGGCACCTCCTGTCGCGGGGCTCACGAAGCTATTGTTCGTACTCCGCTGCTCTGGTGCGAGGAGGCCCAGCCGCTCCAGCCGCGCCTCGATAGCGCGCAGCGTGCGGCCGTGTCTCGCGGCGATGTCCGCCAACGACTCGCCGGACTTGAATGCCGTGACAAGCGTAGCTTCCTCGTTCGCGCTCCATGAGCGACCGACGTTATCAGGCAGTTGCGCGCGTCGCTGTGCGCGAGCCGCCGTCTGTTCCAACGCCATTACACCAGCGAGCAGGGCGCGCAGGACATCAGCCTGCTGCAGCACTGTGCCGGGGGCCAGATCCTCGCCGGTCAGGGGGTCGATACCTTGGACGAGTGCCTGAAGAATGTGCCGGGCGCGCTGTTCCTTCATGTGAGATCCCTCCGTGGTTTTGAACACGCGCTCATTCTCGGCCGCTCGCCATTGCGGCCGCCAGATCCAAAGGCTCCGCGTTCGTGCAGATTTGCGTGGCTGCGCCGCCACCCGTACTGTACGGGACCCTTCGCATCGCGATTTTTCGGGAGCCCGTCCGACCCATGCGCGCGTTTGTCAGTTTCCTCGGGCTGTTCCTCGTGGCCTTCCTCGCGGTTGCGCTGTTCGCCTATCCGGCGTGGCTGCTGTTGCATCCGCATTTCGATTTCCCCTTCCATCGCATCGGCGAACGCATCGGCATGCTCGGGCTGCTGGTCGGCTTCGTGCTGATCGCACGCCGGCTCGGACTTGCGGACCGCGCGAGTCTCGGCTACGGCGCGCCGCGGCGGGAATTCGTGCGCGAGATGTCGATCGGGCTGGCGCTCGGCGCTGCGACCATGTTGATCGTGGTCGGTATCATGGCGGCGCTCGGCGTGTTGGAATGGCGGAGCGGGGTGGACTTGGGCGCGACGGCGCTGGCGAAGCTCGTCGTAGCGCGCCTCGTGAGCGGCCTTGCCGTCGCGTTCATCGAGGAGACATTCCTGCGCGGCGCGCTGTTCACCGGTATCCAGCGGGAGTCGGGAACACGAGCCGCGATCATCCTCACCGCCGTCCTGTACTCGGCGACCCACTTCTTCGGTAAATTTCGCATTCCGCCGGAGCTGGTCACCGCGTGGAGCGGTGTGGATCTGCTCGCTGGGACGCTGCACTCGTTTGCCAACCCGCTCGACATCGCGGATGCATTCCTGTGCCTGTTCGCCGTTGGCGTCGTGCTGGCGACCGTGCGCGCCGTGACGGGCAATATTGCCGCGTGTCTCGGGCTCCACGCGGGCTGGGTATGGGTGATGTTAGTAGCGCACGAGCTGTCGCAGCCGAAGGAGACATCGCCGCTCAGGTTTCTGCTGAGCCGCTTCGACGGGTTCGTGGGCTGGCTGGTGCTCGCCTGGACCCTGGTGATGGGGCTCGGCTTGTGGCGCTTCTATTCGGGCCGCCGTGCGGGCGCCAGCAGCATTCGAAGGCATGCCTGACGAAAGCGCTCCGGCGACTTTCGCCTATATAAGGCTCTCGCCAACAACCGGCCGCTTTTCGCGAGCACAAGCCACGCCTTTCGCTCGCGTGCCCGCCCCGCCCTGCACGCGCTTGCTGAAAGCGCCTCCGGGCGACTTTCAGCCCACAGGCTATTGCAAAGCTTCCGCTTTGAACCCGTCCCGGCGCATGAGCTCGAGCAGCCCGCCGTCGCCGACGAGATGCAGCGCGCCCACCACGACGAAATAGTTGTCCGGGCCCTTCAGGAGCTTCTCGATCTGCGGCACCCAGCGCTTGTTGCGGTCGCTCACCAGGGTGCGGTAAAGGACTGGGAACGACTTGTATTCATCGCCTAGGAGCGCGGCGAGTCTGGCGGCATCGCCGGCGCGCCAGGCGGAGACCACGGACTGCGTCTCGCTCCCGACTTCATGCATCTCGGTCACGATGAGATCGAGGAAGCGCGCCTGTTCCTCCGGCGATAGCCTCTCGAACACGCCGAGCTGCTCTGACATCGTTTCGAGTCCGCTGGTCGGCTTGCCGTCCGACTGGGCCCGGCGCTCGAGCTGCTGCTCCACACCCGCCTGAGGATCGAAGCCGAGTTGGGCGTATTGCAGCTCCATGAGCTGCAGTCCCAGCACCCAGGGTGCCAGCTGGTTCGCCACTTCCATCGGAAGGCCGAGGCGCGCCGCTTCCGCGGAGACACGCCGGTAGCGTTCGTCGCCGATTGCCTTGCGCAGGTCGCTGCCTTCGGGAAGAGTGCCATGCTCGACCATCCAGCCTGCGGCTTCCATCGGGTCGAGCTTCCCGAGGTCGAGCTCCATGACCAGTGCCCGCGACCCGGCGTACGCACGGTCGAAAGCCGGCGGCAAGGCGGAGTCATTCGCTTTCAGAAGATGGACGGAGCCTGCCAGATAGACCGTGTTGTGCTCGCCATGAATAGCCCAGACGGGACTCCCGGCGTGCGCCGTCAGGCAGCCGAGTAGACCGAGCGCGAACAGCCGGGAGCGTTTTTTTCGACCCACACAACCTCCGTCAGTAGCGATCCATCCGCCCGCAGCTCGAGCGTGCGATAGGCCGGCGGCTGCCGGTCCACCGCGAACTCGTCCGCGTGAGGCAGAAATTGCGCGCAGGTGGATGGCGTAGCCAGCAGCCGCACGCCTTTGCGCAGTCCCTCGTAATTCTGGTGCACATGGCCCCAGACGATCGCCCTTACGTTACGGTGCCGGTCGATGGTTTGCAGAAATTCGTCCGCGTTCTCGAGGCCGACGTGGTCGAGCCAGCGGCTCTCCATCGCGACCGGATGGTGATGCAGGCTGACCAGGCAGTGACGATTACCCGCCGTGGTGAGCGCGGCTTCGAGGCCAGCGAGGCTCTGTTCGCTCAACCGGCCGCTCGCGGAGCCGGGGATGGAACTGTCGAGCAATATGAGGCGCCAGAGGCCCAGGTCGACGAAGCCGCCGACCACGAACGGTGCATGGTTCAGCTCGCGACGCATCGCTCCCGGCTCGTCGTGATTGCCGGGCAGACAGAGCACCGGCAGTCCGAGAGCGCCGAACAGGCGCCGGAAGTGCGCGTAGCCCGCGGGATCGTCCTGTACGATGTCCCCGGTAACGAGGACCGCGTCGGGCGGCCAGTCGCGCGCCCGGGCGTGCTCAAGCGTCGCCGTAAGCGCGGGCAGTGTCGCGATCCCGCGTAACGATTCCGTCTCGCTGCCGTAGAGGTGCGGATCGGTAAAGTGAGTGAGGCGCAATACGCTCATATCCATCGTGCCTGCGGCATTCGGTCGGTGGAGGGACCACCGCGGACGGCCTCAGTTCCTTTTGGCCTTAAGTCTCTCGGTGCGGCGGAAATCGTAGCAGAGAGTCCCTGGTCTGCTGCAGTGAACTGGGTCGCTTGATGGGGATTCGAAATGCACGGCATGACGCAGTACGCGCTTGTTCGGTCCGATAATGTGAAGCCGCCCACGCGAGTCGAAGCACGCTATGTCGTGTAGCGTGCGATAAGTCATGTCGGTCGCTACCGACAATCTCCCAACGGCTGGGCACAGGCTCCTGCTGCCCGGCCCGGTACGCGCATTGCTCCATACGGCGATTGAGCATCCATCGCGTCTAGTGGAAAATGCGCGGCCCTTCACCACAGGCCGCGCGCACGCAGGCGCTCTCCGCTGGAAAACACGCGGCCACGAGCTATCCAAAGAATTGCATGACTACACGTCGCGAACTCGCCAATACCATCCGTGCCCTCTCCATGGACGCCGTTCAGCGTGCCAATTCGGGGCACCCCGGCATGCCGATGGGTATGGCCGATATCGCGCAGGTTCTGTGGGGCAACTTCCTCAAGCACAATCCGGGCAACCCGCTGTGGGTGGACCGCGACCGATTCGTGCTCTCGAACGGGCACGGGTCGATGTTGCTGTACTCGCTTCTGTATCTCACGGGTTATCCGCTAGGGCTCGAGGAGATCAAGAACTTCCGTCAGTTCGGCAGCCGCACCGCCGGCCATCCGGAACACGAGCCTGCGCTTGGCATCGAGACGACCACCGGCCCGCTCGGCCAGGGCCTTGCCAACGCCGTTGGCATGGCGCTCGCGGAAAAGATGCTCGCCGCACAATTCAATCGTCCGGGACTCGAGATCGTCGATCACCGTACCTATGTGTTTGCAGGCGATGGCTGCCTCATGGAAGGCATCTCGCACGAGGCGTGCTCCTTCGCGGGCACCCATGGGCTGGGCAAGCTCATCGTGTTCTACGACGATAACAACATCTCGATCGACGGGAAGGTGGGCGGCTGGTTCAGCGACGATACGGCCAGGCGCTTCGAGGCCTACCACTGGCACGTCGTGCCGGATGTCGACGGCAACGACGCAGAGGCGGTGCTTGCCGCGATCGAGGCGGCGCGCGCCGAAAAGTCGCGCCCATCGCTGATCTGCTGCAAGACCCTCATCGGTTGGGGAGCGCCCAATAAACAGGGCACCGCGGCGACTCACGGCGAGGCGCTCGGCGCGGATGAAGTGGCCGCCACGCGCAAGGCGCTCGGCTGGCCGTACGAGCCGTTCGTGGTGCCGGATGAATTGCGCGCCGCGTGGGATCACCGCCGGCAGGGTGCTGCCGCGGAAGCTGCCTGGCGTGACTTGTTCGGCCGCTATCGCACGGCCCATCCGGAGCTCGCGCGGGAATTCGATCGTCGCGTGCGCGGCGAGTTGCCGCAGAGTTGGAAAGACACAGCGGCACAGTGCCTCGAGGCGCTGCTCAGGCAGACCGCCCCCCAGGCCACACGGCAGGCCTCACAGGCCGTGCTGAACCTGATCGGACCTGCGTTGACCGAGATCGTGGGCGGCTCGGCCGATCTGACCCCTTCGAACAACACTCTCTTCAAGGGCGCGCGCACCGTCTCGAAAGAGGATGCGACCGGCAACTACATTCACTACGGCGTACGCGAATTCGGCATGACGGCGCTGATGAACGGCATCTCCCTGCATGGCGGCTTCGTTCCCTACGGCGGCACGTTCCTCGTTTTTTCGGACTACGCTCGCAATGCCATACGACTGGCGTGTCTGATGAGCGTGCGAGTGGTGCTCGTCTACACGCATGACTCCATCGGTCTGGGCGAGGACGGTCCGACTCACCAGCCGGTCGAGCATCTCACGGCGCTGCGCGCGATTCCGAACATGAGCCTATGGCGGCCCTGCGATGCCGCGGAAACGGCGGTCGCGTGGACGGCGGGCATCGAACGGCACGGACCTACGGCACTGGTCTTCACGCGGCAGGCTCTGCCGCAGCAACCCCGGACGCCGGCGCAGGTGGCCAATATCCGTCGCGGGGGATACACATTGATCGAGTGCAGCGGAACGCCGGAATGCATCGTCATCGCTACCGGATCGGAGATCGGCATCGCCGCGGAGGCGGTGAACGCCCTGAACTCGAGCGGCCGGCGCGTGCGCCTGGTGTCCATGCCCTCAACCGAAGCCTTCGATGCCCAGGATGAGGCGTATCGCGAGAGCGTCCTGCCCCCCGGAGTCCGCCGGCGGCTGGCGGTAGAGGCGGGTGCTACGCTCTTCTGGTGGCGATACGTGGGCACCGAGGGGCGCGTGCTAGGTATAGACCGGTTCGGCGCCTCGGGGAAGGTCGCGGACCTGTTTCCCCACTTCGGCTTCACGGTCGATAATGTCGCGCGAGAAATAAGCGAGCTGCTCAAGTTCCCCAATTAACGTTTTCGCAAAAGAGGAATGAGGTCATGGCAATCAAGGTCGGTATCAACGGTTACGGCCGCATCGGGCGCAACATCCTGCGAGCGCTCTATGAGGGGAAACGCACGGATGAAGTGCAGATCGTGGCGCTCAATGATCTCGGCGACGCCAAGACCAATGCGCACCTCACGCGCCATGACACCGCGCACGGCAAATTTCACGGTGAAGTGACAGTCGACGGGGACTCGATGGTCGTGAACGGCGACCGCATTCGTGTCCTCGCGGAGCGTGATCCGGCGAAGCTCCCCTGGGGTGATCTCGGGGTCGAGTACGTGCTCGAATGCACCGGTCTTTTCACCAGCAAGGCCAAGGCTGGCGCGCACCTGAAGGGCGGTGCCAAGAAGGTCGTTATTTCCGCGCCGGGCGGCGACGACATGGACGCTACCATCGTCTATGGCGTGAACCATAACGTGCTCAGGAGCGGGTTCACCGTCATTTCCAACGCCTCGTGCACGACGAACTGCCTGGCCCCCGTTGCCAAGGTGCTTCACGACAAGGTCGGCATTGCGGCCGGCATCATGACTACGATCCATTCATACACGAATGATCAGGTGTTGACGGACGTCTACCACTCCGACCTGCGGCGCGCGCGTTCCGCGACTATGTCGATGATTCCGGCGAAGACCGGTGCGGCCGCGGCCGTCGGCCTCGTGCTCCCCGAGCTGAAGGGCAAGCTCGATGGATTCGCAGTCAGGGTGCCGACCATCAACGTGTCGCTCGTCGATCTCACCTTCACGGCAAAACGCGCGACGTCGGTCGAGGAAGTCAACAAGCTGCTGCAGGAAGCCTCGACAGGCTTTCTCAAGGGCATTCTTGCGTATAACGACGCGCCCCTCGTGTCCGTGGACTTCAATCACGATGCGCACTCGTCGGTGTTCGACTCGACGCTGACGAAGGTGATCGACGGCACGCTGGTTAAGGTGTGCGCGTGGTATGACAATGAGTGGGGCTTCTCGAGCCGCATGATCGACACCACCCTCGCGTGGTCGAAAGCGTCATGAATGTCCTGCGGATGACGGACACGGACCTGCGCAATAAGCGGGTCCTCATCAGGGAGGATTTGAACGTGCCCGTGCAGGACGGAACGGTCACGAGCGATGCGCGCATCCGCGCGGCGCTGCCCACGATCCGGTACGCACTCGATCAGCACGCGAAGGTCTTTATCCTCTCGCACCTCGGCCGGCCGGAAGAGGGCAAGTTCGACGAGTCGCTGTCGCTGCAGCCGGTGGCCGTACGGTTATCGGAGCTGCTCGGCCAGCCGGTGCCCTTGCGCAAGGACTGGCTCGACGGTGTCGACTGCGCGCCGGGAAGCGCCGTGCTGTGCGAGAACGTCCGCTTCAACAAAGGTGAGAAGAAGGACGACGAAGGGCTCGCGCGCAAGATGGCAGGGCTCTGCGATGTGTTCGTGATGGACGCATTCGGTACGGCTCACCGTGCGGAAGCGAGCACTCATGGTGTGGCTCGGTTCGCGAAAGTCGCGTGCGCCGGCCCGTTGCTGGTGGGCGAACTGGACGCTCTCGAGCGTGCGCTCGAGAAGCCCGCGCGACCGCTGGTCGCGATCGTCGGCGGCTCGAAAGTGTCCACGAAGCTCACCGTGCTCGAATCGCTGCTCGAGAAAGTCGACAAGCTCATCGTCGGAGGCGGCATCGCCAACACGTTCCTGGCGGCGACCGGTGTCGGCGTCGGAAAATCGCTGCACGAAGCGGAAATGCTCGATGTGGCCCGCCGGCTCCTCGAGAAGGCGCGCGCGCAGGGAACCGAAATTCCGTTGCCTGCCGATGTGGTCGTTGCGAAGGAGTTCGCGGCCACGGCGCATGCCGATGTGCGCTCCGTGAACGAGGTGCGCCCGGACGAGATGATCCTCGATATCGGTCCGGACGCCGCCGATCGCTTCAGTGAGATGCTGGAGTCGGCCGGGACCATCATCTGGAACGGCCCCGTGGGGGTCTTCGAGTTCGAGCAGTTCGGCGAGGGCACCCGCGTGATCGCGCAGGCGATCGCGCGCAGCAAGGCGTTTTCGCTGGCGGGCGGCGGCGACACGCTCGCCGCGATCGAGAAATACGGCATCGAGGACGGCATCTCGTATATCTCCACCGGCGGCGGTGCATTCCTCGAATTTGTGGAAGGCAAGCCGCTGCCTGCGGTAGCGGCGCTAGAAGATCGCGCGCGCGGGTGATATACCCGGCGTTCGTGCTTGAAGTTCGGACTGCCAACTAACAGGGAAATATGCTCAGACGTACGAAGATTGTCGCCACCGTAGGGCCGGCGACCGATGACTTGGGCGTTCTTACCGCCATGATGCGCGAAGGACTCGACGTCGTCCGGCTCAATGCCTCGCACGGCACGATCGATGACCGCAAGCGGCGCCTGGCCCTCGTGCGCGAAGCCGCGAGGATCGCGGACAGGTGTGTCGGCATCCTTCTTGATCTCGGCGGTCCGAAGATCCGCATCGAGGGGTTTCGCGAAGGGCGCGTGATGTTGAAGGAGGGGCAGCCCTTCACGCTGGATACCGCGCTGGATCCGAAGGCGGGCACGGTCGAGGTCGTGGGCTGCGCCTACAAGGGTCTGCCGAAGGATGTGGCCGCCGGCGACTCACTGCTGCTGAATGATGGGCAGATCGTGCTCGAGGTGGAGCGCGTGAGCGGCACGAGGATCGAGACACGAGTGCGCGTGGGAGGCGAGCTCTCGGACCGCAAGGGGCTCAATCGCCAGGGCGGCGGGATTTCCGCGCCGGCTCTTTCGGACAAGGATCGCGAGGATATTCGCTTCGGTGCGCAGGAGAGCATTGACTACATCGCAGTATCCTTCGCGCGTGATGCGTCGGATGTCGAACAGGCGCGACGGCTGGTGCGCGAGGCGGGCGGCGATGCTCGCATCGTCGCCAAGATCGAGCGTCACGAGGCGATTACCAATCTGCCGGGAATCATCGACGCCGCGGACGTAGTGATGGTCGCGCGCGGCGATCTCGGCGTGGAGATGGGCTACGCCGAGTTGACCGGCCTGCAAAAGACGATCATCCATCAGAGCCGCGCCAGGAACCGTGTCGTGATCACGGCAACTCAGATGATGGAATCCATGATCCAGAATCCCGCTCCGACCCGGGCCGAGGTCAGCGACGTCGCGAACGCTGTTATGGACGGCACCGACGCCGTGATGCTGTCCGCCGAAACGGCGGCCGGCCGCTATCCTGTGAAGGTCGTGCAGGCGATGGCCGAGGTCATCGAAGGCGCGGAGAAGTACCAGCTCACGCACAGTCGGTCGCGCCACCGCGTCGAGGGCCAGTTCAAAGGTACTGAGGAAGCGATCGCGATGGCCGTCATGTACACGGCCAATCACATGAAGGTGCGCGCGATCGTCGCCCTCACCGAAACCGGCGCGACGCCGCTGTGGATGTCCCGTATCCGCTCCGATATTCCCGAGAACGAGTTTACGCGTCATGAGGCGACTCGACGCCGGGTCACTCTCTATCGAGGCGTCTATCCCGTGATCTTCGATGTCACGCAGAACGAGTCCATCGAGGATCTGTATCGCGCGCTGTTCACGCGCCTGCTCGAGCTGCAACTCGTGAAGAGCAACGACCTCGTGATCCTGACGAAAGGCGAGCTGTCCGGCGCGCAGGGCGGCACGAATTCGATGCTGATCCTGAAGGTTGCGCTGGCCGCTTGAGGACACCGCGAGGTGCGGTTCAAATACTACGTCGCCCTCACTGTCGCAGCCGTGGTTCTCCTCCCGGTTGCGGTTGTGCATGGAGTGCTGCGGGCGTCATTGCCCCAGCTCGATGGCAGGGTTCGCAACGCTGCCCTGAGCGCACCGGTCAGAATCGAACGGGACCGGCTCGGCGTGACTACGATCGTGGCGGCCAATCGGACCGATCTGGCGTATGCCACGGGGTTCGTTCACGGTCAGGACCGGTTCTTCGAAATGGATCTCTCCCGCCGGCTGGCCGCCGGCGAGTTGTCGGAGCTGTTCGGGAAGGTGGCGCTCGGGCAGGATGAGAATGCACGCCTCTTCCGCTTCCGAAGCATTGCGCGCGCGGTCATTCAACAGACGACCGCCGGGCAGCGCGCTATTGTCGAGGCCTATGCGAAAGGGGTGAATGCAGGGCTGACCAGCTTGCACAGTCGCCCTTGGGAGTACTGGGTACTCGGATCACCCCCCGTCGCGTGGCTTCCTGAGGATACTGTTCTCGTCGAGCATGCAATGTGGTGGGACCTGCAGGCCAACGGGTTGCGGCGTGAGATGCTCCGCCGCGAGATCAACGCACGCCTCGGCGGAAAGGAGTGCGACGCCGGTTGGAAATGCGCACTGCGGTTTTTTTACCCGGCGAGGACGGAGTGGGATGCTCCCGACGGGGCGCCGACGGAAACGGCGGCGGCATTTCCGACGGCATCACCGACCGCGGACATGCCCGGCCCCGACGTGCTGGACGTTCGCGGTGCCACCAGGGTGCCGGCCGCCGCCGCTCTTACGTCCTCCGCTGTTGATCCTGCCGCACGCATCCCTGCCGTTGGCAGCAATAATTGGGCGGTTGCGGGCCGCCTCACGACAACCGGCGCGGCACTCGTCGCCAGCGATATGCATCTGGGGCAAAGAGTTCCGGCCATCTGGTACCACGTCCGGCTGCGTACGACCGGAACGGCTACTGAGCCGGCCCTTGACCTCAGCGGCGTGACATTGCCGGGAGCGCCGCCTCTGGTTGCCGGATCCAACGGACAGGTAGCCTGGGGGTTTACGAACAGCTACGGAGACTGGCTCAACGTCGAGCTCGTGCCGTGTACCGCCGTAGGTGAGAACGAGCTACGGACCGCATCCGGTGCGGTGCCGCTGTCCGTCGAGCGCGAGGAAATCCGCGTGCATGGTGCTCCGGCCGTGATGCTGGAAGTTAAATCCGGCCCTGCGGGCGTGTTGCTGCAGTCCGATCCGGAAAGGCAAACCTGTTGGTTCGCATCCTGGCTCGCGCAGCTCCCCGCTGCAACCAACATGAACCTCCTGAGCCTGGAGCGTGCCACTTCCGTGGACGAGGCGCTCGCTCTCGCCCCGAGCGTAGGCATCCCGCACCAGAACTTTGTCGTGGGCGACCGTGCCGGGCACATCGGTTGGACCATCTTCGGACGCATTCCGACCGATATCGGTGCCGAGCGCGCGAGCGGCCATTCGCCATGGACGACCGTGGAAAATCATCCGCGTATCGTCGATCCGCCGACGGGGCGCATCTGGACCGCCAACGCGCGCGTCACGGCCGATGAGCGCCAGGAAACCGCGATTGGCGGGGATCTGGCCGCGCTCGGTGCCGAATACGACCTGGGGGCCCGCGCGCAGCAGATTCGCGATGACCTGCTTGCGCTTCGGCGGCCCGCCACTCCAGCAGACATGCTGCGGATCCAGCTCGATGATCGCGCTGTGTTCCTGACGCGCTGGAAAGACCTGCTGCTCGGGCTGATCGATGCTGACAGCGTGCGCGGTCAGCCGCGCCGCGCCGAATTCAAGAAACTGCTCGAGAGCTGGCAGGGGCGCGCCAGCGTCGATTCGGTCGCCTACCGGCTCGTACGCACCTATCACGAGCGCACGCAGGATGCCGTGTGGGAGATGATGGCGCGCGCCCTGAAGCTTCCCGCGGACGGCAATGTCATGTTGCCCATGCAGTTCGAGGCGCCCCTGTGGCGGCTCGTGCACGAACAGCCCGTGCACATGCTCGCGGCGGACTACCGGAGCTGGCGGGAGTTTTTGCTGGCGCAGCTCGATGCCACGATCGCGCAGCTCGTAGGCAGCTGCGGCCAGCTCGAGCATTGCACCTGGGGATCCCGCAAACCAGTGCACGTCCAGCATCCGATCTCACATGGAATTCCTTTTTTGTCGCCCTTGCTGGACATGCCGGCGCTGGCGCTTCCGGGCGATCACGACATGCCGCGGGTCCAGGATGGTGCGTTCGGTGCCTCCGAGCGGTTTGCCGTGTCGCCCGGCCACGAGGACCAGGGCTATTTCCATATGCCCGGCGGCCAGAGCGGACATCCGCTGTCGCCTTATTACCGGGCGGGCTTTCTGGAGTGGGCACAGGGCCAGCCGCTGCCGTTCCTGCCCGGGCCCGCCGAACATACCCTCACCCTGCAGCCGGATTAGACTTAGCCTTATGAACGAGCGCTTCACTGGCACCGAACGGTACATCGCCACCGACGACCTCATGATGGCGGTGAACGCCTCGATCACGCTGGCCCGGCCTTTGCTCATCAAGGGAGAGCCGGGCACCGGCAAGACTCAGCTGGCGCAGGAGATCGCGCGCTCGCTGGGGCGCCCCCTGTACGAGTGGCACATCAAATCGACGAGCAAGGCGCAGCAGGGTCTTTACGAGTACGACGCCGTCTCGCGGTTGCGCGACTCGCAGCTCGGCGATGCGCGTGTGCACGACATCAAGAACTACATCGTGAAAGGCAGGCTCTGGGAAGCCTTCGAAGCCGACGTCCGGCCGGTGTTGCTCATCGACGAGATCGACAAGGCCGACATCGAATTTCCGAACGACCTCCTGCGCGAGCTCGACCGCATGGAGTTCTTTGTCTACGAGACACGTGAGCTGGTGAAGGCGCGGCACCGGCCGATCATCCTCATTACCAGCAACAACGAGAAGGAGCTGCCGGATGCGTTCCTGCGCCGCTGTTTCTTCCACTACATCCGCTTTCCCGATCCCGCGACGATGCAGGCGATCGTCGAGGTGCACTTTCCGGGGCTGAAGCGGGAGCTGCTCGCCGAGGCGCTGGCGGCCTTCTTCGAGGTGCGTGCGACACCGGGATTGAAGAAAAAGCCCTCGACCTCCGAGCTGCTCGACTGGATCAAGCTGCTGCTCGCGGAGGACATCGATCCCGCTGTCCTGCGCAGCGGCGATCCGAAGAAGACGATTCCGATCCTGCACGGCGCGCTGCTCAAGAACGAGCAGGATGTGCACCTGTTCGAGCAGCTGGTGTTTCTCAACCGCCGCGCCCGCTGATCCCACATGCTGGTGAATTTCTTCTTCGAGCTGCGCCAGGTCGGTGTCCCGGTCACGGTCACCGAATTCCTGACGCTGCTCGAGGCACTGCGTGAGCGCGTCGCGTGGGTGTCGGCGCAGGACTTCTACTACCTCGCGCGCACCTGTCTCGTGAAGGACGAGCGGCATTACGACCGCTTCGATCGCGTATTCGGCGAGGCCTTCGAGGGCGCCGAGAAACTGTTTTCGGAGCTCCTCGCACAGGTGCCGGCGGAGTGGCTGAAGAGCTTGAGCGAACGCACGTTGTCGGACGAAGAGAAGCGCAAGGTCGAAGCGCTAGGCGGCTGGGACAAGCTGCTCGAGACGTTGCGTGAGCGCTTGCGTGAGCAAAAGGAGCGTCACCAGGGCGGCAACAAATGGATCGGCACCGGGGGCACCTCGCCCTTTGGCGCCAACGGCTTCAATCCGGAAGGCATCCGTATCGGGCAAGCGACTACGCGCCACCGCCGTGCCGTCAAAGTATGGGACGAGCGGGAGTATCGTAACTTCGACGACCGCGTCGAGCTCGGCACGCGCAACATGAAGCTCGCTTTGCGCAAGCTTCGGAAATTCGCGCGCGAGGGCGCCGCAGACCAGCTCGATCTCGACAGCACCATCGAGGCCACCGCGCGCAACGCCGGTTTGCTGGATCTCAAGCTCGTGCCCGAGCGCCGTAATGCAGTGAAGGTGCTGCTGTTTCTGGATGTCGGCGGCTCGATGGACGATCACGTCCGGACCTGCGAGGAGCTGTTCTCAGCCGCGCGCAGCGAATTCAAGCACCTCGAGCATTTCTATTTTCACAATTTTCTGTATGAGAGCCTGTGGCAGGACAATCGCCGCCGCTCTTCGGCCGTGACATCGACCGCGCAGGTGTTGCGGACCTACTCACGCGATTACCGCGTCATCCTGGTGGGCGACGCCACAATGAGTCCGTATGAGATTCTGCAGCCGGGGGGTAGCGTCGAGCACTGGAACAAAGAGGCCGGCGCGGTCTGGATGCAGCGCCTGTGCGCGCACTTTCCTCGCCTCGTCTGGCTGAACCCGGAAAGTCCGGACCGATGGGAGTACACGCCGTCCGTGCGGATCACCCGCGAGTTGATCGATGAACGTATGTTTCCGGTGACGATTGCGGGGCTGGATCGGGCAATCGATGAGCTGCGGCGACCGCTCTCTCGAGCTGCGCCGGCGCTCGCGGAATATGGGAGGCCGCCCGCGGCAGAGCCGCCTGAAGCGCCACGACGCTGATGGACGGCTCCGCCGAATCACAATCCAGACGTTCCGGCCGCCCGACGGTCGGACTCGTGCTGACCGGTGGCGGCTCGCGCTCGGCGTACCAGGTTGGGGTGCTGCTGGCGCTCGCTGAGTTGTTGCCACGGGCGCGCAATCCCTTTCAGGTGATCGTCGGGACTTCCGCGGGAGCGGTGGCGGCCAGCGTGTTGGCCGCGGAAGCGCACCAGTGGCGCCGCGCCGTTCTGGGTCTCGAGCGCGTCTGGGCGAACTTTCGCTCGGATCAGGTGTTTCGCGTCGATCCCGTGCACATGCTGCGCGCGGGCCTGCATTGGGTCCTGGCGCTAGTCTCGGGCGGGCTCGTGTTGTCGCCCCCGAAGGCCATGCTCGACAATTCGCCGCTGCGCGAGTTGCTCGCGGTGCACGTCGACTGCGCGGGCATTCGCAGGAGTATTGCACGCGGGCATCTGCGGGCTTTCGCGGTCTGTGCCACGAGCTATGGAAGCGGTCACTCGGTCGCATTTTATGACGGCGTCGAATCGATAACGGACTGGTCCCGTGTGCAACGGCTCGGGCGACGCACGGAAGTTACGCTCGATCACTTGATGGCGAGCGCAGCGATACCCATGTTGTTTCCCCCCATGAGACTCGGTGAGGAGTATTTTGGCGACGGCGCGATGCGCCAGCTCAACCCTCTGAGCCCGGCGATCCACCTCGGGGCGGACCGTCTGCTGGTGATCGGGGTGCGCGCGAGGCGCGGGGCCGGAGTGACGGTCAACCGCATGTACTCAACCATGCCGTCGCCCGGCGAGATCTTCGGGTACATGCTCGACACACTGTTCACGGACCAGATTTACGGCGACCTGGAGCAGCTCGAGCGCATGAACGAACTGGCGCTGGCCGCGCCTTCGGCCAACCGCGACATACAGCATGTCGAGACGTTGATGTTGGCGCCGAGCGTGGATCCACGCGAGATCGCCGCCCGCCATACCGGCGATATCCCAATGGGGCTGCGCGCATTACTGCGAGTCATCGGCGGGCGCGATGCCTCGGGTTATCAGCTCGCCAGCTATCTTACGTTCGAGACCGGCTACACGCGTGCCCTGATCGAGCTCGGGTATCGTGATGCGATGGAGGCGCGTGCCGCCATTACCGCGTTCATGAGTGGCGAGAAGCTACCGGGGATCATGACTTCGCCGGGAGTTGCCCAGGCGACGTAAGGGGTTGGGGACGTGGCCCTCATCCTTCGGCACGGCCCTGGATGTTCGAGACGGGATGGAACAGCGCCGCACCGGGTAGTCCGCTGTGCCGTGCGGTGACGTTCGGGAATTGCCCGGCGAACGCTTCTGCCAGACGGTCGACGATGTAAACCGAGCGATGTTGCCCGCCGGTGCACCCGACGGCCACCGTGAGATAGCCGCGATTGCTCGCCTGGTACTCAGGCACCCGGGCGCGAACGAATTGCGCGACATCACCGATCAGCGTCGCCACGTTCGTGTTCGCCTCGAGAAAACGGATGACTTCGGCGTCACGGCCCGTGAGATTCCGCAGACCCGGCTCCCAATAGGGATTCGGAAGCGAGCGGGCGTCGAACACGAAGTCGGCATCGCCCGGCAGGCCGTACTTGAAACCGAAGGACTCGAAGGTAATCGACAGCCGCCCGACCAGGCGCTGCTCGATGCGCTTGTGGATGATGTCGCGCAGCGCGTGCACGCCCATCTTCGATGTGTCGATGACGAGATCGGCCGTGTACACGATGGGCTCGAGAAGCTGCCGCTCCAGGGCCATCGCCTCGCGCAGGTCGACGTTGTTGCGGCTCATCGGATGCTTGCGGCGGGTCTCGGCGAAACGGCGCAGCAGCTCTTCGTCCCCGGCAATGAGAAAGATCACTTCGCACTGAATTCCGCTTCGCCGCAGCTCCTCGATGAGCTGGGGAACGGTCGCGATCTCTGCCGCCGTATTGCGCGCGTCGAGCCCGATCGCCGTGCGCTCGTAGGTCGACTCGGGGCTGCGCACAGTGTAGGAAATGAAGGGCTTCAACAACGCGGCCGGGATGTTGTCGATGCAATAGAACCCGAGGTCTTCGAGCATGTGCAGAGCCACACTCTTGCCGGAACCCGACAGGCCGCTGAGGATGATGATGCGCACGCGCTATGGTTATCCACCCGGCGCCGCGGCTGCAAGCGGGCCCGTCATGCGCCAGGGATAAAAAGAAGCCGGACGGGGGGGTCGCGATCCTTCAGGCGCTGCGCCAGGACGCATTCCCCCCGTGGGGCTCCCTCCGTGCCCTTCCCTGGTGCGTTTTGCGTCGGCCCTCCCTGGGCCGGCCGCGTTTCAACCCGCGGGCGCGGCTCGCAGGGCGCGGCGTGCTTCCGCCGCATGATGATCGGTCAGCTTTTCCTTGTGCTTCATGAGGCACCGATCGAGCTTGTCCGCCAGCAGATCGATGGCGGCGTACATGTCTTCCTCCGTCGCGTCCGCGTGGATGGCGTTCCCGCTCACGCGCAGCGTCGCCTCAGCCTTTTGTCGCAGTTTTTCTACGGTCAATACGCAGTGCACATCGAGCACCTGATCGAAATGCCTCCCGATGCGTTCGAGCTTCTTCTCAATATAACCGCGTAATGCCGGACTGACCTCGACGTGATGGCCGGTGACGTTGAGCTGCATAGCCGTCTCCTTTCGCGAGTTTTTACTGACTACTTACATCTGCTTCGATCCTGCCCGTTTGCGCTCGTTCGACGGCGCGATGCCCATCGCCTCGCGGTACTTGGCCACCGTGCGGCGTGCGACCGGGATACCTTCACCGGAGAGCAGCTCCGCAATGCGGCCGTCGCTCAGGGGCGCTTCCGCGCCTTCCTCTTTGACGAGCTTCTTGATCTTGGCGCGTATGGCCGTGGAGGACGTGCCGGATCCGTCGGCTCCCTCGACCTGGCTGGAAAAGAAATAACGCAGCTCGAATACCCCGCGTGGAGTGTGCATGTACTTGCCGGAGGTGACGCGCGAGATGGTCGACTCGTGCATGCTCACGGCCTCGGCAATGTCCTTGAGGATCATCGGGCGCATGTGCTCGTCGCCATGTTCGAGAAACGCCTGCTGCCGTTCGACGATGGAGCGTGCGACCTTGATGAGGGTCTCGTGGCGGATTTCGAGGCTTTTCAAAAGCCAGCGCGCTTCCTGCAATTGCGCACGCATGGTCGCGTGGCTCGCGTTACGCCCGATGAGGCTCGCATAGCTGCTATTCAGGCGGACGCGGGGGAGTGTGGCCGCATTGATCTCGACCGCCCAGCCGTGATCGGTTCGCCTCACGAACACGTCCGGGACCACGTATTCCGAGGCACCGGTGCTCACGGTAGAGCCGGGACGGGGATGGCAAGAGCGCACCAGTGCCAACGCACAGGTGATCTCTTCCTCGGTGGCGCGCAGCTCGCGGCGCAGCAGAGAGAGCTCACGCTCCGCGACAAGCTCGAGATGATGCCGGGCGATCTCGATGGCGGTGCTAAAACCAGGGGTGGCGGGGTCCAGCTGCCGCAGCTGAAGTTCGATGCACTCACCGACCGAGCGCGCGCCGATTCCCGCCGGATCCAGCGCCTGGACGCCCCCGAGCACGGCTTCTACTTCCGCGGCGTCACACTCGACCTCCGGACGCAACGTATTGGCGATCTCGTCGAGCGACTCGGTGATGTACCCGTCGTCGCTGATCGCGTCGACGATCGCGCGCGCGATAGCGAACTCGCGCGGTCCGAGCTTCGCAACCTCGAGCTGCCACAAAAGGTGTTCCTGCAGAGACTGGCCCGCGGAATCGGCGTATTCCTGCTGCCGCTCGTCGTCGTCGCCGCCGCTCCAGGGAGCTTCGGCCGGTCCTACGCTCTGCTCGCCCCAGCCTTCGTCCAATACCTCTACGGTGTTTTCCTGCGCTCTCTCCCGCTCATGCTCGGGAGCAGGGGGCTGCTCTGCAGTGGTCTCCGTTATGGCTTCGAACACGCCCGACCCTTCCCCTTCTTCGGTGGGCTCGAGCATGACGTTCGATTCGAGAAGCTCCCGGATATGGGCCTGGAGCTCGAGAGCAGGCAGCTGCAGTAGACGGATCGCCTGCTGCAGCTGTGGCGTCATGGTCAATTGCTGACCCAGCCGGAGCTGCAGGGAAGGTTTCAGCATGGTTGCACGGGCGGCGGCTAGTGGCCTTTCCTATTGGTAAGTCATTGATGAATATCGAGTTTCGCCTGAGCCAGGGCTCACAGCCGAAACGCCTCACCCAAGTACACCTCACGCACTTGGGGGTTGGCAAGGATTTCTTCCGCAGTTCCTGATGCAATCACCGTGCCTTGGTTGACGATATAGGCACGGCTGCACACGCCGAGAGTCTCCCGCACATTATGGTCGGTGATGAGCACGCCGATATCGCGATGAGTAAGCTCGCGGATGATGCGCTGGATGTCGAGCACGGACAGTGGGTCGACACCCGCGAAGGGCTCATCGAGCAGCATGAAGCGGGGCTCGGCGGCGAGGGCCCTCGCGATCTCCACACGGCGACGTTCACCGCCCGACAATGACAGGCCCAGGCTCTTGCGTACGTGGCCTATCCGCAGTTCCTCCAGCAGTTCTTCCAGCCGTCGCTCGCGCCCGGCGCGCTCGAGGTCCGGACGTGTCTCGAGAATCGCCATGACGTTGTCCTCGACCGAAAGCTTGCGGAATACGGAAGCTTCCTGCGGAAGATAGCCGAGGCCGAGTTGTGCCCGGCGGTGCATCGGCAGGAGCGTCAAGTCCGTCTCGCCGAGGTGGATTCGGCCCGCATCGCATGGCACGAGGCCGACGATCATGTAGAACGCCGTCGTCTTACCGGCGCCGTTCGGGCCGAGCAGGCCGACCACCTCGCCATTCGACACTTCGACCGACAGATCCTTCACGACCTGGCGCGACTTGTAGCTCTTGGCCAGGCCGGCCGCTTTGAGTGAGCTCATGGCAGATGCGGCACGGCCGGTGACGGGGCGGTAGGCTGAGGCGCGGGGTCGGATTTTTTCGATTCGGGCACGGGCGGCGCCGGTGCGGCTGACTGCGGTTTGTTGGGTCCACTGGCTGGCGGCTTGTTCGACGTGGCGTTGTCGTGCGGAGCGATCGTGATGTGCACCCGCTGCCCCGTGCCGGGAGCGGTCGTCGCCTGCACGTGCTCCTCGCGAAGGTTGTAGACGAGGACCGGGCCGCTGATCTCATTCTGCCCGTCGGACAGCCATGCGTTGTTCGACAGGCGCACCGTTCCGTCGTTGACCTCGTACACGATCTCGTCCGCGTGACCGCGCGCCACCTGGTTCGAGTCGGAGCGCTTCTGTTCAAATTCAGCGGGCTTCCCGAGCGCTGTCGCCTTTGCGAGGCGATTGTCGTGAAACTCCACTACGGCCTGGTCGGAGCGCAGGTTGCCGCGCGGCTCGGCGTTGATGCGCACGTTGCCCTCGAATGTCCAATGACTGTTTCTGAAATCGATCCCCGTCGCACGCGCCTCGTCCGCCCGGACAGTCATCGATCCATAGGTGATGACCACGTCCTTCAGATGCATCATGTGCGTTTTGTAGTCCACGTCCATGGAGGCCGCGTCGTAGGTGATTTGCGGTTGACCCGGCACTTCGGCCTTGGTCGCGGCCATGAGAGGAAGCTGCGGCGCCAGCGCGACGAGCACGACCGCCGTCCGGATAATCGCGCGCTCACACCATGTTGTGGTTCGGCCCGGCATCGAGACGCTCAACTTCGTGGGCCTGGGTTAGGACTCGTGAGAGCAGTGCCATGCACGAGGGATTCTAATTGCATGCGACCATCCTTCAAGGTCGCGTGCAGTCCGATGGCTTTGACCTGCTGCCCCGACCACCTGAGCGTAACGGGTGCGGGCGTGCTGACTATTTGCGTATGGGTGTCGAAGGAGAGCCGGTCGGTCTCGATCTGTCCGGGCTGCTGCGTTCCCGGCAGGATGCCGGCGACATGCACGTCACCCGACAATTCAACCTTGCCGGAATTCTGACCGACCTCGCCGTGCAGGCCGCTGGCGTGCCACTCATTGCCGCTCGTGTCGTGAAATCCCAGCTTCGCCTGCTCCAGCTCGACCGTGTCTTTGTTCGGCTGTTGCCGGATCACATCGGCGTCGAGTGTGTAGAGGGGATGTCCGTCGGGACCGGTCTGCACGAGCCGGGCATTACGAGCGGCATAGCCGGGATCGCGCAGCGGCTCCTCGACCGTCGTCGGGGCAGTGTTTTCGCTCTGCTGACCGCCCAGGAAGATGGTGCCTGCGATGACCACGATGAAAGCCAGCCCAACAAAGATGCGATAAATCATCGCGCCCGCGCCTTGCGCTGATGACCCGCGGGCCCGTTATTGGCCAGCAGGTAATCGCAAACCTCGCGCACCGCACCATGACCACCGGGCAACTTGGTCACGAGATGAGCCGCGTGACGCGCTTCGGCGTGAGCGTCCGCCACAGCGAACGCGAGCGCAACCTTACCCATCAAGGGAACGTCCGGAACGTCGTCGCCGATGCAGGCGCAGGCCGAGGGTTTGATCTTCAGGCGTGCACACAGCCGCTCGAACTCGAAGAGCTTGTGCTCGACACCCTGATACACGTGCTTCACACCAAGCTCACGGCAGCGGACATCCACCATCTTCGATTTTCTGCCGGAGATCACCGCGATTTCGATGCCGGCCTTGGCGATCTGCTTGATGCCCAAGCCGTCGCGGACGTGGAAGAGCTTGAGGGCCTCCCCGCGCGGGCCGAAATGAAGGCGGCCGTCGGTCAACACGCCATCGACGTCCAGCACGAGCAGGCGAATGGCAGCAACGGTTTTTCGTGACATGAGCGGCAGCGCTGAATTCTTCTAAACGACGCCAGCACGAAACAGGTCATGCACGTTGAGCGCGCCGATGAGCCGGCCCTGCTCGTCGGTGACCGGCAGAGCCGTGATCCGATAGACCTCCATGAGGTGTACCGCTTCGGCTGCGAGCTCGCGCGGACCGATTGTCTTGCACTTCGGCGTCATCACCTCCCTCATGAGGGTGGAGTGCACGTCGATCTGCTTATCGAACGCCCGGCGGAGATCTCCGTCCGTGAATACGCCGAGAACCTGCTCTTCACCGTCAACCACCACCGTCATTCCCAGTCCCTTGCGGGACATTTCGAGCAGCCCATCGCGGAGCTTCGCCTCCGGCAGCGTGCGGGGCACAGCCTCGCCGGTGCGCATCATGTCTTCGACATGCAGGAGGAGCTGCCGGCCGAGACTTCCCCCGGGATGTGAGCGAGCGAAATCCTGCTTTGTGAAACCGCGGGCTTCCAGAATCGACACGGCCAGCGCGTCGCCCATCGCGAGCGTCGCGGTCGTGCTTGCGGTCGGTGCAAGGTTCAGCGGGCAGGCCTCTTCGAGAACGCTCACGTCCAGTGTCACGTTCGCCGCGCGGCCGAGCGTCGAGTCCGTTTTACCCGCAAGGACGATGAGAGGTACCGCGAGACGCTTCAGGTGGGGAAGCAGGAGCACGAGCTCGGGCGTCTCTCCCGAGTTCGAGAGGGCCAGGACGATGTCCGTGCGGGTGATCATCCCAAGATCGCCGTGGCCGGCTTCCGCGGGGTGGAGGAAGAACGCCGGTGTCCCGGTGCTGGCAAGCGTGGCCGCAATCTTCCGCGCGATGTGGCCCGATTTTCCTATGCCGGTTACTACGATTCGTCCCTCGCAGCCGAGGCAGAGGCGGCACGCAGCGGGAAAACCATCACCCACGCGCGACAGCAGGCCCTCGATCGCCCGTGCCTCGATGGTCAGCGCGCGGCGCGCGGAAGCCAGCAGCTGCAGGTCATCGGGGGTTGGGGTAGGAGCTATGTTCATGCTTTGGGACGATTTTGCGACCGAAGTCTGCGGGATGGAGCGGTCGAGTGCTTGGCAATTATAGGCGGGAGTACCTGCCTGGGGGGCGTTGGGAGCTACGCACGGTGGCTACTGAGCGATTAATATCCGCAGCCATGAACCCAGAACAAATCGCTCAGCTGATCCGCGCGGCCCTCCCCGAGGCCCAGGTGCGGGTCGAATCGGACGACAACACGCATTTCGCCGCGCGCGTCGTCTCCCGTGAATTCACCGGCAAACGCAGCATCGCGCGCCACCAGCTCATCTACAAAGCACTCGGTGAGCGGATGGGGCGGGAGATCCATGCGCTGTCGATCGAAGCGCTCACTCCCGAAGAGTCGGGGCAGAGCTGACGTGGACAAGCTGCAGATCCAGGGGGGGGTTCCCCTCGAGGGTGAGGTGCGCATTTCTGGCGCCAAGAACGCCACGCTGCCGATTCTGGCGGCCGCTCTACTTGCCGACGACCCGGTCGTCGTTGCCAATGTCCCTCACCTCAAGGATGTGACGACCACGGTGGAGCTGCTGGGGCGCATGGGAGCGACTGTCACCATCGACGAGCGCATGCGGATCGAGGTGGATGGGTCGACGGTGAAGGAGTGCTTCGCTCCTTACGAGCTTGTGAAGACGATGCGAGCGTCGATTCTCGTTCTGGGTCCACTCGTGGCGCGTTTCGGACGTGCGGATGTGTCGTTGCCCGGCGGCTGCGCCATTGGCGCGCGACCTGTGAACATTCACGTCGCGGGTCTGCAGGCGATGGGGGCCGATATCACCATCGAAGGGGGCTATATAAGGGCGCGCGCCGGACGTCTGCGGGGTGCGCGCCTCGTGCTCGATACCGTGACTGTTACGGGCACCGAGAATCTGATGATGGCGGCGACGCTGGCAGACGGCGAAACGATTCTCGAGAACGCTGCGCGCGAGCCGGAGGTCGTCGACCTTGCGAACTTCCTGATCGCGATGGGTGCGAAGATCCAGGGGGCGGGCACCGACAAAATTGTCATTACCGGTGTGGAGCGGTTGCGCGGGACCACTTACGAGGTGCTACCCGATCGCATCGAAGGCGGCACCTACCTCGTCGCCGGCGCGATCACGCGTGGGCATGTGAGGATCAAGAACACGCGGCCCGATCACCTGGATGCCGTGCTGGCCAAGCTCGAGGAGGCCGGGGCGAAAGTGGGGGTTGGGGACAGCTGGATCGAGGTGGACATGCGCGGTCGCCGGCCCAAGGCGGTGGATGTGCGCACGGCGCCCTATCCCGCGTTTCCGACTGACATGCAGGCGCAGTTTGCGGCATTGAACACCGTGGCCTCGGGAGTCGGGACGATCATCGAGACAATCTTCGAGAATCGCTTCATGCATATGCTGGAGATGCGCCGGCTGGGCGCGGAGATCCGTCTCGAGGGAAACACGGCGATCATTCGCGGCGTGGAGAAGCTCACGGCTGCGCCGGTGATGGCGACGGACCTGCGCGCGTCCGCCAGCTTGGTGCTTGCGGGACTCGTGGCCGAGGGGCGCACGGATGTGGAGCGCATCTATCATATCGACCGCGGTTACGAGGCGATTGAGGAGAAACTCGCGCAACTCGGCGCGCAGATCCGCAGAGTGCCGAATTAGTTCATTGGCTGAAAGCGCCTATGGCGCTTTCAGCGAGCGCGCCGACTGACTGCGTTGCGCCCGCGAGCAAAAGGCGTGGCTTTTGCTCGCGAAAAGCAGGCCGGTTGAGGTCGAGGGCCGAAGGCGCGCCCATGGCGCTTTCAGCGAGCGCGCCGACTGACTGCGTTGCACCCGCGAGCTAAAGGCGTGGCTTTGCTCGCGAAAAGCAGGCCGGTTGCCGTCGAGGGCCGAAGGCGCGCATGAGGCGCTTTCAGCGAGCGCTTTGGCGCGGCCATTGTCGGACGAGTCTGACTGCGTATCGTCATTGGGGCGGCGTACACTCGGCCGCGGACGGCAGGAGATTCTATGCGTATCGGCATGATCGGACTGGGGCGCATGGGCGCCAACATGGTGCGCCGGCTGCTCCAGGGCGGCCACGAGTGCGTCGTCTATGATCGCTCGGCCGATGCGGTGAAGGCCTCTGTCGCCGAGGGCGCCCGCGGGGCGGGGTCGCTCGCGGAGCTCGTCAGCGGACTGACAGCGCCGAAGGCCCTGTGGATCATGGTGCCTGCCGCGATCGTCGATTCGGTTATCGCGCAATTGCGGCCGCTGCTGCAAGCGGGCGACATCCTCATCGACGGCGGCAACTCGCATTACCACGATGATATACGCCGGGCTGCCCTACTTCGGGCCGAGGGCATTCATTACGTCGATGTTGGAACTAGCGGTGGCGTCCTCGGGTTCGAGCAGGGCTATTGTCTGATGATCGGCGGCGACGAGGCCGCTGTTACGTTGCTCGAGCCAATTTTTGCGACGTTGTCTCCGGGAGGGCGGATGCCCGGGGCCGCGGGACGCGGCACAGGCTCCGGCCACGCTGACGGGGACGGCGATGCGGCCCGACAGGCAACGGCCGCGATGGGTTATCTGCACTGCGGCGCTTCCGGTGCGGGCCACTTCGTCAAGATGGTTCACAACGGCATTGAATACGGGCTCATGGCTGCGTATGCGGAAGGGTTGAATATCCTCGCCCATGCGGATGCCGGCCTGCACAAGGCGGAAGCCGACGCCGAGACGGCTCCTATCAACAATCCGCAGCTGTATCAATATGAGCTCGACATCGGGGCGATCGCCGAAGTCTGGCGGCACGGCAGCATCATTTCCTCGCGCCTTCTGGATCTGACCGCGGCGGCGCTGGCCCAGGATCCCAAGTTGAGGCAGTTCGGCGGCCGTGTGTCGGACTCCGGGGAAGGACGGTGGACCGTGCAGGCCGCCATCGAGGTGGGCGTGCCCGCCAATGTGCTCAGTGCGGCGTTATATTCGCGCTTCGAGTCGCAGGGACGGGCGGAATACGCCGACAAGCTGCTGTCCGCGATGCGCCTGGGGTTCGGCGGCCACCTCGAAAAGAAGGCCTGAGCTCATGCGCGCTGCGTGGGTGCCGCGGTTCGCGCAGCTGCCTGCACGCGGCCGTCCGCGTCACGAGCTGCGAACGATCAGCCAGATTCATGTCGAGCGGCGCGACGCTCGAGTTGGCGCGGCTCGGCTCGCCTGATGAGCTTAATGGGCGCGTCTTGAAGAAGAGGTTTTATGGAGCGGCGTGACTCTGATGCGATAGTGTTGTTCGGGGCGACCGGCGACTTGTGTTATCGCAAGATCTATCCAGCGCTGTACCAGCTGGTGCGCCGCAAGCTGGTCACCGTGCCGGTGATCGGGGTGGGGCGGGCGGGGTGGACGCTCGAGCAGTTCGCGAGGCGGGTGCAGGACAGCCTGAAAGCATTCGTCCCGGCGCGCGACGAGGAGGTGGTGCAGCGCCTCGTCGAGCTGCTTCGTTATGTGGACGGCGATTATAAAGAGCGCTCTACGTTCGACACGCTGCGCAAGGCGCTGGGAAACGCCAGGCGGCCACTGCATTATCTCGCCATTCCGCCGAGTGTGTTTCCTGTCGTAATCGATCACCTCGGAGCGACGCTCGACGTTGGCGGCGCGCGCGTCGTGGTGGAGAAGCCGTTCGGGCGTGATCTCCCGTCCGCGCTCGCGCTCAACCAGACGCTGCTGAAGCGGTTTCCGGAATCGAATATTTTTCGCATCGATCATTATCTCGGCAAGGAGGCGGTGCAGAACCTGCTGTACTTCCGCTTCGCCAACTCGTTCCTGGAGCCGGTGTGGAACCGTAACTTTGTAGCGAGCGTGCAGATCACGATGGCCGAGAAGATGGGCATGAACGGGCGCGGCCGCTTCTACGAGGAAGCGGGAGCGATTCGCGATGTCATGCAGAACCATCTACTGCAGATCGCCGCGTTCCTGGCGCTCGAGCCGCCCGTGAACTCGGGAGGCGAGTCGCTGCGCGATGAGAAGGTGAAAGTGTTGAAGGCCATCCGGCCCGTGAATCCGGTAGATCTCGTACGCGGGCAGTTTCGCGGCTACCGGCAGGAAGAGGGCGTAGCCCCCGATTCCAAGGTGGAAACGTTCGCGGCCATGCGGCTCGAGATCGATTCGTGGCGCTGGTCCGGAGTGCCTTTCTATCTTCGGGCGGGCAAGAATCTTCCGGTGACCGCTACCGAGGTCGTCGTGGACCTTCGGCCGCCGCCGGCGCATGTGTTTGGCGATCTCGGACCTGAGCAGCCCAACTACCTGCGGTTTCGCGTCGGCCCGGACGTGGCCATTGCTTTGGGTGCGCACGCGAAAAAACCTGGACCTGCGATGCAGGGACGCGAGGTGGAATTGTTCGTAGCTCAGCAGCAGGGCGACGAGATGGACGCGTACGAGCGGCTCATCAGCGAGGCGCTCATCGGGGACACCACGCACTTTGCCCGCCAGGACGAGGTAGAGGCAGCGTGGGCGATCGTCGATCCCGTGCTGGGCCTGAGGACGACACCGTACGAATACACGCCGGGCACGTGGGGTCCACCAGAGGCGGACACCCTTCTCGTCGGACCCTGCGGATGGCACAACCCCGGAGCCGATGCTCATAGCTGGACGCGCGCGTGCGCGCCGCTCGAGATGGCGAAGTTTGCGCCATAGGACGTGTTTGCTCCCGGCTGCCGCGTAGTCGAGCTATGCGCCGATCCTGCGAGTCATGCGAGTTCATCAACGATCACATGCAGGCGAGCCGATCATGACCACCCTTCGTACACGCCGCTTCGCTTCCCGCGCCGCGCTCGACGCCGCGCTCGTTGAACGCCTTGCGCAAGCGATCGGCGACAACAGCGGTGGCGGCAGTGCAGTCATGCTTTCCGGGGGCAGGACCCCGATGCCGGCGTACCGCGAGTTGGCGGCGCGGTCGCCCAAACATAATGATGGCCTGCGCATCCTGTTCTCGGACGAGCGTTACGTGCCATCGACATCCGATGCGAGCAACTATCGTCAATCGCGCGAGTTGCTCGACGCGCTGGCTCTTCCGGAGGCGGCCGTCCTGCGGGTGCGCACTGAGCTACCGTTGGAGCAGGCGGCCGAAGACTACGAGCGCAGGCTCGCCGCCGTGTTGGATGCAAAGGTGCCCATCGGCCTCGGCCTGCTCGGACTCGGCCCGGATGGCCACACCGCCTCGCTCTTCAGAGCCGCGGACCTCGAGCGCGCACGCGGACGACTGGCCATCGCGGTACAGCGGCCCGACGGCATGGAGGGCGTCACCGTGACGCCCGAGTTTCTGGCGCACGTGAAGCAACTGGTGTTCGTCGTCGCCGGCGGTGGCAAGTACGAGGCGATCCAGGGGCTGATTAGAGAGGATCCCGATCTGATCGCCTGGCGCGCCGTTCAGGGCGTGCCGAGCGTGGAGTTGTGGGTGGAGCAAGCCGCCCTGTCTTCGTTGATGGCGTAGCGGGAAAGCTGTGGCCGGCTCTTCGCGAGTGGCGCGGGGCACGCGCGCGAAGATTCCGACGAACCGGGGCTCAACTCGTACGCGGCCGCTCGCTCACGTGCGCTTTGACTTCGAAAGTGCGCTTGCCTCGCAAAATCTTGAGGGTCAGCACCGAGCCCGGCTTCTCGTTGGCGATGCGCGCGAGTGCGTCCTGCGCGCTGTGCAGGGTGGTGCCGGATATGGCCAATATCAGATCGCCGGGCTGCAGACCCGCCTGTTGGCCGGGGCTGCTCACGTAGAGGTTCGCGATGAGCACGCCGCCCTGGGCCAACCCGAGTTGGGCCGCCTGCTCGTCGGAGAGGTCCTCGGGGACAATGCCGATCCAACCGCGGATGACGCGGCCGTGCGCGATGATGTCACCCAGGACGCCGCGAACCATGTTGACCGGGATGGCGAAGCCGATGCCTTCGACGCCGAGGTTCTTGGCCACGATGGCCGTGTTGATGCCGATGAGAGCGCCGCTCGAGTCGACGAGCGCGCCCCCCGAGTTGCCGAAATTGATCGGCGCGTCGGTCTGGATGAAGTCCTCGAGCGGCGCAATGCCCAGCTGTTGCCGACTCGTCGCGCTCACGATCCCATGCGTGACCGTCTGTGACAGGCCGATGGGGTTGCCGATCGCGAGGACGACGTCACCAACCTTGAGTTGATCCGAGCGCCCGAAGCTGGCGACGGGCAAAGGGGTGAGATCGACCTTGAGGACGGCGAGGTCCGTGTCCGGGTCGCGGCCCACGATGTGCGCATCGGCGACTCGTCCGTCAGCCAGCTGCACCCGGACCGAGTCGGCGTTCGCGATGACGTGGTGGTTCGTCACAATGTGACCGCTCTCGTCGACGATCACTCCGGAGCCCAGGCTGCGTTCGATGCGCTGCCTGTAACGCGGCAAAAAATCCCCGAACAGCTCTCCAAGCGAAGATGGCGCCACCCGCTCGGTGACCAGACGCGCGGTGTAGACGTTGACCACGGCGGGGGCGGCGCGCTGGACAGCCGCCGAATAGGTCACTCTTGCCGGTGCGGGCAGAGCGGGGGACGACACGGCCGGCATTGCCAGCGCCGGACCCGTCGCCCGCCGGATGAGATCGGGACGCAATGCCACAATCAGAAAAGCGAGCGCCAGGCCTCCCACGACTGATCCGACCACGAAGGTAAGCCCGCGACTCAAGCGTTCCAGCATCGTTAAGCTCCGGGAATCTCTCGGGCGCTCACCGGATATCTGTCCAATGGCGTGCGCACGGATGGTGATGATCGTTTGTGTATAATGCGCCGCCCCCCGCAAGCCGGAAACTGCACAGCAAGCCGGACGCTGTACCGCCCGCACATCTGTGTGCGCGGCGTGCGATGCGCTTGAGGCTGGCGGTGTGATTGTGTGTGGGGCTGGTTATGAGTGCGAAAGCGGGAGAGCCGTTCGATGGCGGATAACGTAGTCGTCGCCGACGACGAAGTCGACCTCAGTCGACGCAAGTTTTTGACGAATGCCACCATAGCCACCGGGGCTGTGGGAGCGGTGTTCGTCGCTGTGCCGTTCATTGAATCATGGAGTCCGTCGGAACGAGCCCGTGCGCTCGGGGCGCCGACGGATCTCGATGTGTCCAAGATCGAGCCGGGCCAGATGGCGATTACCACCTGGCGGAGGCAGCCGATTTACGTCGTGCGCCGCACGCCGGAGATGGTGACGCATCTGAAGGGCCACGATGCGTCGTTGAAGGATCCCAATTCCGACAAGTCGAAGCAGCCCGATTATGCAAAGAACGAACTGCGGGCGCGCAAGGCGGAGTACCTCGTGCTGATCGGCACGTGTACCCACCTCGGCTGCCTGCCGAAGCAGCGCTTCCAGGCCGGTAGCCCCGAGATGGGTGCGTCCTGGCCGGGCGGATTCTTCTGCCCCTGCCATGGCTCGCGGTTCGACCTCGCCGGCCGGGTCTTCGAAGGCTCGCCCGCCTCCGTGAACCTCGTCGTGCCGCCCTATGAATATCCGAACGAGCGTACGTTGCGCGTCGGTGCGGACGAGAAGGGAGCCGCCTGATGGCCTCGAGACAGGAATCGCCGGTGCGCGCCCCGGGTGATCCGCTTCCGGACAATGTGAATCCGCTGCCCAGGAAGGGCTTCCTCGGCTGGCTCAACAAGCGCATGCCGGTCGATGAGTTCATCGCGAACCAGCTGACGGGCTATTACGCGCCGAAGAACTTCAATATCTGGTACTTCTTCGGCTCGCTGGCGCTGGTCGTGTTGGTGATGCAGCTGCTCACCGGCATCTTTCTGACGATGTTCTACAAGCCGGGCGAGCTGACCTCGTTCGACTCCGTCGAATTCATCATGCGGGAAGTGGACTCCGGATGGCTGATCCGGTACCTGCACTCCACCGGTGCATCCGCGTTTTTCATCGTCGTCTACCTCCACATGTTCCGCGCGCTGCTGTACGGATCGTACAAGCCCCCGCGCGAGCTGCTCTGGCTGATCGGAATGCTCGTGTATCTCGCCCTCATGGCCGAGGCGTTCATGGGTTATGTGCTGCCCTGGGGAAACATGTCGTTCTGGGGCGCGCAGGTGATCGTGAACCTGTTCGGAACCATCCCGGTCATCGGACCGCCGCTGGTGGAGTGGATCCGCGGTGACTACGGCATTGCCGATGCCACGCTGAACCGGTTCTTCGCTTTGCACGTAGTGGCGCTGCCGCTGGGAATTCTGCTGCTCGTGATGCTGCACCTCGTCGCCTTGCGCCGCACGGGATCGAACAATCCCGATGGCATCGAGATCAAGGAGAAGGTGGATGCGAAGGGCAAGCCGCTGGACGGAATTCCGTTCCATCCCTACTACACGGTGAAGGACGTGGTCGGCATTGGCGTGTTCTTCGTGCTGTTCGCGATAATCGTGTTCTTCGTGCCGACGTTTGGCGGCCTGTTTCTCGAGGGCCCCAATTTCGACCCGGCCAATCCGATGTCGACGCCGGAGCATATCGCCCCGGTGTGGTACTTCACGCCGTTCTACGCGATTTTGCGCGCGGTGCCGGACCAGCGCTTGGGCGCCATGCTGATGGGGCTCGCGGTCGTCTCGTTCCTGTTCCTGCCGTGGCTCGACCGCTCGCCGGTCAAGTCGATGCGGTATCGGGGCTGGATTTCGAAGACCATGCTGACGCTGTTCGTCGTGTCGTTCATCGCCCTCGGCTATCTCGGCCTGCAGCCGGCGGAAGGCATCTATGTCCTCTGGGCGCGCATCTTCGCCGTAATTTACTTCGCGTACTTCTGGCTCATGCCGTTTTACTCGCGCGCGAGCTTCGATCGTGTGAAACCGGTTCCTGAGAGAGTGGTGTTCAATGCGCACTAGAAAAATGCGCGTCCTGCAGCGCACGCTGCTCCTGGCCGTGGAATGCACCCTGGTGGTGACGGCTGCCGGGTTCATCGCTCAGGGCACCGCCTTCGCGGCCGAGGAGGGCGCGGGCAAGCTCGGCGCAGACTGGAAGTCCCAGCACGCCGATACCGATGTCGCGAACAAGGCCTCCCTGCAGAGGGGTGCCCGCAATTTCTCGAACTACTGCCTCGGCTGCCACTCGTTGAAGTACGAGCGGTGGTCGCGGATGGCCCAGGATCTCGAGATTCCGGAGCCGCTGCTGGAGAAGGACCTGATGCCTCCCGGCGATAAGCCGGCGCAGTACGTCCTGACGAGCATGCCCGCAGCGGACGCGGAGGCTTGGTTCGGCAAGACGCCGCCCGACCTGTCGCTCATAGCGCGCGCACGCGGCAAGGACTACCTGTACCAGTTCCTTACGACGTTTTATGTGGATCCCACGCGCCAGACTGGCGCGAACAACCTCAGGCTGCCGGCCACCGCGATGCCGCACGTGCTCTCGGAGCTGGAGGGCCTTAAGCGGGCGGTATATAGGAACGAGGAGAAACGGGGCGAGGACGGCAAGGCGACCACCGAGCCGGTCTTCGATCACTTCGAACCGCTTGCTCCGGGGCGCCTGAGCACCGCGGAATACGCGAGTTTCGTGCGCGATACGGTCAACTTTCTGGATTATGTCGGCGAACCGACGCAGCAGGCGCGGCGCTCGCTCGGTGTCTGGGTCGTCCTGTTCCTGCTCGTGTTCACCTGGCTTGCCTGGCTGATGAAAAAGGAATACTGGAAAGACGTTCATTAAAGCGGCAGCGGGCAGGTAAGGAGACCGGCCGCCGCCTGCAGGAGCATTCCAAGGTCACCGGTGCATGCCGGCTGATCGTGTAAAACTGGCTTTTGCGCGTGGCAAACCGTGACGCGTGAAATTGAGCCGCGCGATCGTCGGTGTATGCTCGACGAGGGCTAAGGCTCAAATTCGTGGGTGGTTATCGGGGGCGTCAAGCGTCTCCACGGAGCGGGTCGCGGGAGCGAGAAGTTGTCGAGCAGACGATCCATTATGACGCTGTTCTCTGCGCCAAATGACCCCTGGAGTCATCGCACGCGGATCGTGTTGGCCGAAAAAGGCATCAGCATCGACATAGTGAGCGTCGACTCGGCGAAGTTCCCGGAAGACCTCCTCGACCTCAACCCCTATCACAGCGTGCCGACGCTGGTCGATCGCGACCTCGTGCTCTATGACTCGCGTGTCATCATCGAGTATCTCGATGAGCGCTTCCCGCATCCGCCGCTCATGCCCGTGGATCCCGTGACCCGGGCCCAGTTCCGCCTGGCGCTGTATCGGATCGAGCGCGACTGGTACAGCCTCGTGCAGCAGATCGAGCAGGAGCCGGACAAGAAGCAGGCGGTGAAGCTGAAGAAGATTCTGCGGGACACGATCCTGCAGAGCACCGAGCTGTTCAAGATCAAGCCGTATTTCCTGGCGGACGAGTTTTCGCTCGTGGATGCGACTATCGCGCCCGTGCTGTGGCGCCTGCCCTACTATGAGATCGATCTGCCGCCGCAGGCCCAGCCCATCATCAAATACGCCAGCCTCGTTTTTTCGCGCCCGGCCTTCCGCGAGGGCCTGTCGGAGAAAGAACAGGAAATGCGCCTCCTGTAGCCATGGCTAACGTCGCCCCGCCCAAACGCCCGTACCTGTTACGCGCCATGCATCAATGGATCAGCGACTGCGGCAACACGCCGCACGTGATCGTCGATGCCGAGCGCGCCGGATCCGAGATCCCGAAGGCGTACATCAAGGAAGGGAAGATTGTCCTCAACCTGAGCCCTAGCGCGACACAGCGGCTGAAACTCGGAAACGAGGATATCGAGTTCGATGCACGCTTCTCGGGCGTGGTCCATCACGTGCGATTTCCCGTGAGCTCGGTGATGGGGATTTACGCGCGTGAAACCGGGGAAGGCATGGTGTTTTCAGACCAGGACCTAGGCCCTGAACCACCCCGTCCGACGCCGACAGAAGAAGGCGCCGCCGCCCCTCGCGCCCGCCCGCAGCTCAAAGTGGTCAAATAGAAAACAGCCCCTCGGCTTCAGCTGAACGGAAGTACCCGCGGGAGCCGCTCACGCCCGTCGTAGGCAAGAGCTGAGCTGGCGTCTGTCCGAACTGACCCGCTCGCGGGCTGGACGCCCGCCGCAAAGTCGCGCCTTTTGCCAGGGCGCCTGGCCTGCGGCCCAACAACGCCCTAGGTTGGTTGCTGAAACGGCCCTGCGGGCCGTTTCAGCCAATAAATGAGTCGGCCTGTAAGCCGGGTTCTGTCGAGGGTAATCATTCCTCTGGGATCCACGTCACCGTGGACCTCAAGCGGCCTACCCGGAAGCGCACGCGGATCGGCGCTGCTCCTGACGCCACGACAATCGCCGTAGCCGACAGAGCTGCTTCCCTATTTGGCCGTGCTCCAGGTGGGGTTTACCATGCCGGCCTTGTTGCCAAGGCTGCGGTGCGCTCTTACCGCACCGTTTCAC